>CAKZNY010000256.1 GCA_937132145.1 uncultured Paracoccaceae bacterium
TTGATCGCGTATCTGGGGTCGGACGCAGCACAGTTGCCGGTGGAGCAGGCGGGGTACGTCAGCCTGAATGTCACACTGAAATCCGTTAACGAGCAGGGGTTGCGGTTTGCCAATGCGATTCTCTCGGATAACGACGAAATTGACCTTGCTGATTTGAAGGAAATGGCAAAACAGTTAGTCGACGCGGAGCGGCTATCGACGACTTTCCGGTTTATTGACGGCTCAAGTACCTTGGATGCAAGGGCGAAGCGGGACATTAAACGCCTGCTAGATTGGATGGCGGGGCAAAATTTAACCAATAAGGAAATATTGATTGTGGGGTTTACGGATAATAATGGTAAATCAAACGTAAATATGGCATTGGCTGGGCAACGTGCACAGCAAGTATTGAACGAAATGGCGGCTATTGCGCCGGTAGGAATGTTAGAGAGATATAAAATTAAGGCTGTAGGGCTTGGAGAAACCTCGCCCATGGCATGTGGTGATGCGCCCCGTGGACGTTTTGTGAACCGAAGAGTAGAGGTCTGGATTCGTGATGGAAATAGATAAAAACCCGTCGAAATTTGGCCGCATTAATGGTATATGTTCGGTGTGTCGGCTGAGGTGGGCTCTGGCATAAGATACGTTAACGAGTGGCTATGTATACGAATATCGAGGTATTAATAATGAAGATAGCATTGAAAGATTCGCCCGACAGACATCAAGGAGGCAAAATGCCTATTTGGAAAAAACTACTGAGCGCCATTATCCCAGCCACAATGTTATTGGCAGGTCCGGTGCAGGCGCAGGATGTCTGGATTACACCTGATTTACCGTTTTTTGAATTTGAATCGGGTGGCGAGTTTTATCTGATTGAACGAGATCAGGACAACGAGGCCCGTATAGTTGATGCGTTTGCGAAAACCTCGCGGGCGTGTCCGCCGTTTTGTATCCAGCCGATGATCGTGGCTGAAGGTGTTAAAACCGTTGGTGAACTCGAGCTGCTGAACTTCATTCAGGACCATGTAGAGGTGGGCGACGGGTTCTTAATCGATGCACGTGTTGAAAGCTTTTTTCTTGCCGGAACCATTCCGGGTGCAGTGAACCTGCCCTTTAATATGTTTGTTTCTTCTGCGGCGAACCCGTTTCTAGACCAGCTGTTGATCTTGCTTGGGGGCGAAATCGATGCTTCGGGGGCGTGGAATTTCGACGATGCAGCAGAGCTGTTGTTGTTCTGTGACGGTCCTTGGTGTGGCCAGTCCCCGCGTGCGATTAATGACTTGTTAGAGCTGGGTTATCCGGCAACGCGGTTGTATTATTATCGGGGTGGCATGCAGTCGTGGTCCTCGATGGGGCTAAGTGTTGTGGTGCCGGGATAATGGCTTTACGTGTCGATCTTCAATAAACCCGAGGGGCTTTGCCAATCGGGATAGGCCCGATGTAGGTTAGCCTGTCGGCAAAGCGCAGTTTTACCTCAAAGTCTTCGGGATTGCCCGCCAGTGCCGCGACAATGGTTATACCGCGATCCAGTGCTTTCGCGAAATCGGGGGCTAGCAGTTGTGCCGCGATTATTACATCCAGCACCTCGCGCCATTTTTTCGCCTCCAAAGTGAAGGTGCCTTCCAAATATCCCTCGCGCGTGATGTCGATGGAACCGGCGCCGCTTAGGTGCAATTCGCCCCAAAGAAGCTGGAGGTTGCGGATTTTAATCGAGGTCATGCGCGGGTTGGTTTGCTCAATCGCGAAGCGGTCCCACGGTTTATCGTAGGTTATGGTTGCATCGAAGATCGCTTCGGGGATGGTTTCGGGCAACAGGCCGCTTTGATCGACAAAGGTGCGCCAAGCGGCAGGGGGTGAAAACTCCAGTGCTTTTATGTAAAGGTCATAGGAATTTGGAGGCAGGTCCGGTGCATTATGGGCAAAGAACGCGACGCTGGCCTCTTTCGCCGAGGCGCGCCAGCCGGTTTCGCCTGCAAGTTCCAGATCGGCGGTTTCCAGCTGCAGGCGATCAAGTGAAAGCGCTGTGTCGGGTTTGAAAATCAGCGACCCTCGAAACTGCGAGCTGTCGATTGTGATCGTGTCGTTGCGTGTGGAATAGCTGTGGGTGCCGGGCCATACGGCGATGATGTGGTTGGGCTTGTAGGATAGTGACAGAAGCTGGAAGAACGGGGCCTCCCATGTCCAGCCGCCGCGCGGATTGCTTAGGGTTAGGTTGGTGAATTTGCTGTCGAACCGATTGGGGTAGCCGGTGACTTTGAATTCTTCGACCTCTGCGACCCAGCCCGCTTCGCGGCGCTGTTCCATCCATGTCTCGATTGCGGTTTTCTGGGTCGTTGTGCCGACCACCCACCACGCGCTCCAGCCAAAGGATAGTACAAGTATCAAAATAATTAGGCCGCGCATGGAATCCCCTCTCCAATTCCGCAAGAATGCAGGGTATACACTGGCCACAAATTGGAGACGGATACAATGCAGCAAAATGACCTTTGGGTTTTCGGATACGGCTCTCTGCTTTGGCGGACGGGTTTTGAATACCTGGAATGCCGTGTCGCGACGTTGCGCGGGTTTAACCGGTCTTTCTGCCTAACCTCGATCCATTATCGTGGCACAAGCGACGCGCCCGGTCTGGTGCTGGCGTTGGACCCTGACCATCTGGGCGAGTGTCACGGTGTGGGCTTTCGGGTCGCGGCCGATTTGGCGGCAGACACAATGGCGTATTTGCGCGAACGCGAGCTGGTTTCATCGGCCTATATTGAGCAAACGCACCCGATAACCTTCCACGGCGGTGGTGTCGCGGAGGCGGTTTGTTACGTGATAGATCAATCCCACGAACAATACGCTGGTGGTTTAAGTATCGAGGCGCAGGCGGTGATTATAGCCAAGGCCGCAGGGTCGGCAGGGCCAAACGACGAGTATTTGTTCAACACCGCCGAGCATCTAACGGAGTTGGGAATATCGGACCCCGAACTGGAACGCTTGGTGGCATTGGTGCACAGGGTCGCGCCGTAAGCTACGGTTTAGTTTAGCCGGTTAATCAGATAGTCGCGCGAAATTGCACCCCATTCGCCGGTGGCCAGCATATCCCATACGCCTGCATTCAGGTATTCCATGGCGATTTGGCCTTCGGGGTTATTGTTTGCCGTAATGGCATGAACCGTGTGGATGGCGGCGAGGTCGGTTAGCTCGATGATTTGCTCGTTGCGGCCTGTATCGGCGAAATATACATCGGCGGTCAGCCCGTTTACGCTGACGATATCGACGATATCGTTTATCAAATCTTCAAAACATGTCGCGAGGTCGGTCGCCGTTTCCAGCGAAATGATTGGTTCGATCATTCCGTCTTCCAGCAAGTCATAGGTGTGCATGGCGGCTGGGCGGCAAACGCGCGCGCCGACCAGATCGACTTCACTGGAAGCGTTTTCAAACGGGCCGTCCGATACAGTGAACATGGCCATTTGTGCCTCGTATATCGGGGCGGAGAAAGTAAAGTTCTCGCATAGGTCCCGGATATCCGCATCGAAATCGCTCAGCTTGCAATCGGGCAGGAGCCACGGGAAGGACAGATGGAACTTGTCTGGCAATATGGATGTCGCCAAGCCCGTTTCCGGTCGAGTGACGAATATCGGCTTGCTAACTTTAGCCGCGTTGCTTCGCAGTAATGCCGTTTCGATCAACGTGGTGATCAGGCCGCCGTGCAGCAGGTTTTCGTCCGAGTAGGGCAGGTTGTCCGAGAACCCGACGAGGATCAGTTCCGCAATGTGGGAAGTGATTGCCGGAACAGGTGTAGGCACAGCGTTGGGTTCGGTGTCGGCAATTTCTGTCGGTTGAGCTTGAACCTCGACCTCTGGTGTCGGGGTGGTTTCGGTTGCTTCGATTATGGCGGGCACTTCGGTTGATGCCGCAGCTTCGACAGGCGTGCCGGCATCTGTGAATATGCCACGGCACGGCAAATCGAGGGTTAAACCAATGGGAATGATGTGTGGGGTACGCCCAAGATTGCTGCGGTTTGCTTCGAATATATACCGGTAATCCCGTGGGTTTCCGTACGTATCTTTGGCGATCCCACGCAGGGTGTCGCCTTTGTTGATTGTGTACGTCCCGCAGATTTCTTGAGCCAAAACAGGTGATGCTGAAATCGTTAAGACAGCCAACCCCAAAGCTGCAAATAGCTGTTTATTCAATTGTTCGACCCTTTAGCCATATCAACCCCTGCGAAATCAAACCACTCGCAGGGGAGTATGACAGGTTCTTAAATGTTTTCAACCTGTAGCGACATACCATCAGCCGCAATTATCTTAACGACTTGCCCAACTTCTGCGCTTTGACCTTCTGGCCATTTGGCGGTCCAGCGCAGCCCGTTCAGCTCGATGTGGCCCTCGCCGAGATTGAAATCCACGACTTTGGCGTTGTGCCCAACCATCTGTTCTGTGCGGTTGTTCAGGGTGGTATTGGGCTCGCCGTCGCCGAACTTTCTTATATACCCGCGACCTGCGAGCAACGTGCCGATCGACAGGGCTGCATAAAGCGCGATTTGCAACGCGCCTTGCATACCCGGTGCGATCCACAGAATGATGCCCATAACGATAGCCGCAATCCCCGGCCAGATCAGGACGGAGGAGGCGATCATCATCTCCAACGCGCCAAGCCCGATGCCAAGCGCGATCCACCACCAAGGGGAAAGCGTTTCGATCCAGGAAAAAAGTCCGGCTTCCATCAGGTTAGTCCTTCATCACGGCTTTGGCGATGTCGGCAATACCGGCGATCGAGCCGATAAGGCTGGAGGCTTCCAGTGGCATCAGCACGGTTTTGCTGTTGGGCGAGGCAGCGATGTCGCGCAGGGCTTCGGTGTATTTCAGGGCCACAAAGTAGTTGATGGCCTGAATGTCGCCTTTGGCAATCGCCTCGGAAACCATGCGGGTTGCGTTGGCTTCGGCTTCGGCGCCACGCTCGCGGGCCTCGGCGTCAAGGAAGGCAGCTTCGCGGGCACCCTCGGCTTCGCGGATCTGGGATTCGCGGGCACCTTCAGCTTCAAGAATGGCGGCCTGTTTCTGACCTTCGGCCTGAAGAATGTCGGCACGTTTGGTACGTTCCGCTTTCATCTGGCGGGCCATGGCCTCGCTGATGTCTGCGGGCGGCGAGAGGTCTTTGATCTCAACGCGGGTAACTTTGACGCCCCACGTCTGGGAGGCCTCGTCGATT
>CAKZNY010000257.1 GCA_937132145.1 uncultured Paracoccaceae bacterium
ATTCAGGCATTGGTGATCATGTTCGTAGGCAGCCTCGAAAACATGGTTCGAATTCCTGTCGAGCGCCTGTTCTTACGGTTCAACAGGGGAGCCGCGTGATGGATTTTAACACGATTATTCAAATCCTCGACTCCGCTGTGCGGCTGTCTACGCCGCTGTTGTTTGCCTGTCTTGCGGGCCTTTATTCCGAGCGTTCGGGCATTTTCGACATCGGCCTTGAGGGCAAGATGTTGGCGGGTGCCTTCGCGGCTGGTGCAATGTCGGCTTATGCCGGTATGCCCGTTGCCGAGGGTGGTTTGGGCATGACTTGGGGCATGGCGTGGATGGGCGTTCTGGCGGCGATTGCCGTTTCTATTGTGCTGGCGTTGATCCACGGGTTCGCGTCGATCACGTTGCGCGGAAACCAGTTGATTTCAGGCGTGGCGATCAACTTTTTCGCAGCAGGGTCTACGGTGCTGATCGGGCAGTATTGGTTCCGCTCGGGTGGACAAACGCCGCCGCTTTCGGGGGCGGAGCGGTTTAGACCGATCAAGCTGCCGTTCGCGGATGAGGTGAAAGACGTGCCTTTTCTGGGTCCAATCTATGAGGGCTTGATTTCCGGTCACAACATTCTGGTTTACATCGCGATTGCTACGGTGCCGTTGACATCTTGGCTGCTGTTTCGCACACGCTTTGGTCTTCGCCTGCGTGCGGTTGGCGAAAACCCGGGCGCGGTTGATACGGCTGGCATCTCGGTTGTGCGGCAACGCTATGCGGCCGTTCTGATTGCAGGCGTTTTGTGTGGTCTGGCGGGGGCGTACCTTAGCCTTGGGACCTCGGCCGCCGGTTTCGTCAAGGATATGAGCGCGGGTAAAGGCTTTATCGCACTGGCCGCGCTGATCTTTGCGAAATGGCAACCGAAGGCGGCGTTGATGGCAAGTTTGCTGTTTGGCCTGCTAGAGGCGATCGGCAACCGGTATCAGAGCATCGACCTCGGCGTTTTTGTGGTACCAGTGCAGTTCATGCAAGCGTTACCCTACATTCTAACCGTGGTGATTCTCGCAGGGTTTATTGGTAAAGCGATCCCTCCCAAGGCTGGTGGCGAGCCATATGTGAAGGAGCGGTGATCACTTATATGCAATAATTGGCATATATTTGATAAATCGCTCCGATTTGTCGCAGTTGGCCGCTAGCGTTTTGTAACGGACTTGATGTAGAGCAGGTGCATACAACCTCATATTAGGTGAACTCATGCAAATTTATCTTCCTATCGCTGAAATGTCGGTGAATATATTTCTGTTGATTGGCCTCGGTGGGCTGGTCGGTATTCTGTCCGGTATGTTCGGCGTTGGCGGTGGCTTCCTTATGACGCCGCTGCTGTTCTTTATCGGAATCCCTCCGGCAGTTGCTGTTGCGACCGAGGCGAACCAGATTGTGGCCTCGTCTTTTTCCGGCGTTTTGGCGCATGTGAAAAAGCAGACTGTTGATTTCAAGATGGGCACGGTCCTGCTGGTGGGCGGTGTGATCGGCGCGGCGTTTGGTGTGCAGGTTTTCAAATACCTGAAGGAAATCGGGCAGGTCGATCTGTTGATCACGCTGTCCTACGTTGTTTTCCTTGGCATGATCGGCACCTTGATGTTTATCGAGAGCCTTGGCGCGATCCGTCGCTCCAAGAAAAAGATGCCGCCCAGGAAGGCCAAGCGTCACAACTGGATTCACGGGTTGCCGTTAAAAATGCGGTTTCGGACCTCTAATCTCTATATCAGCGCGATCCCGCCATTTGTGATCGGGATTATGGTTGGTGTTCTGGCCGCGATCATGGGTGTCGGCGGCGGGTTCATCATGGTGCCTGCGATGATTTATGTGCTGGGGATGCCGACGAAAGTGGTTGTCGGAACATCGTTGTTCCAGATTATTTTCGTGACCGCATTCACCACAATGATGCACGCGACGCAGAACTTTACGGTTGATGCGGTGCTGGCACTGTTGCTGCTGATTGGCGGCGTTGTTGGCGCACAGATCGGTACGCGGATCGGCGTTAAGATGAAGGCTGAACAGCTTCGCATCTTGCTGGCGATCATGGTGCTGGGTGTTTGTTTGAAACTGGGCTTGGATCTGGTTCTGACACCAACCGAGCTGTTCTCTATCGGCACAGGGGGTCACTGATATGCGGATTATATTCCTGATTATTGGACTGTTTGCGGCAACGATTGCCAGCGCGCAGGAAACAGTTGTTTCCGAGCTTAGCCAAGACGGCGTGTCGATTACGGCAACCTTCAACGGTTCCGAGATTTTCCTTTTCGGGGCGATCAAACGAGATGCACCCGTTAACGCCAGCGCTGGTAAACTGGACATTATCATCGAGGTTTCCGGCCCGCCGACCGAAACGCTGGTGCGCCAGAAAGAACGCAAAGTCATCATCTGGGTGAACTCCCAGTCTGTAGTGATGAAGCGTGCGCCGAGCTACTACACCATCGCGGCCACTGGTCCTCTGGAAGAGTTGTTAACCGAGAGCGAGCGTTCGTTGCGTAACCTTGGTCTGGATTACGCGGTGCGCGTCGCCAACCCCGAGGACGAAGAATTTCGTGCGGCGTTGATTCGTATTCACCAGAAAAACGGCATATACGCCACCGAGATTACACCTGTGACATTGACCGAGGATACGCTGTTCACCACCAAACTGGCGATGCCTGTGAATGTGGTCGAGGGTGAATACACTGTCAAAACCATGCTGGTTCGTGACCGGCGGGTTATCAGCATCTCGACGTCGACAATTACGGTTCGCAAGACCGGGATAGAAAAGTGGATTTACGATTTGGCGCAGGAACAGGCGTTCATCTATGGTCTTCTGTCGCTGGCCGTTGCGCTGCTGGCTGGTTGGACTGCGTCCGAAGTCTTCCGCCGTATTCGCGGTTAATTAATCTTCCGATCCCGTCAATTCCATTGGCGGGGTCGGAGTTTCAAGATCGGCAATGCCCAGCGGTTCTGTTGGGCGCGCCAGCATGTAACGGGTCACCCAACGAAGGCGCGTTTCAGCCCGTGTGATGGCCACGTAAGCCAACCTTTTCCAAACTGCTATTCCGGCTTCGGAGCGACCTGATCGGTAGGCCGCATAGATGTCTGGTGCGAACAATTGCACCTCGGGCCACTGCGACCCTTGCGCTTTGTGGATGGTGACCGCCGCGCCGTGCAGAAAAGTTGCCCCCATGCGGGCGGCT
Organism: uncultured Paracoccaceae bacterium; assembly: GCA_937132145.1. GTDB lineage: Bacteria > Pseudomonadota > Alphaproteobacteria > Rhodobacterales > Rhodobacteraceae > NORP23. The sequence goes on from CAKZNY010000257.1 coordinate 3,198, forward strand.
GACGGAATGAAGGGTTCTTCGCGATTCGGGGCCTCGATCTGGATGATGGTGGCCGCGTTGACGCGCGGGTCCACCGCGCCCAACACATGCAGGCGCGAGAAGCCGGGCTTGCGGCCAGGGCCAAGATAGATGGTTTGCGCACCTTTAATCAGCCCACGCGCCTCCAGATCAATGCGCTTTTTTCGGTGTTTTATAGGTAGTTCGATGCCGTCACAGATCAATGGCTCGCCTGACAGAAGCGAGTCTTCGGGGGCGTCATAGGCTGCTCGAAACGCGTGGATCAGGCGGATACGGGTGGCGTTTCGCCAGACCAAAACCGGAGAGCGCGCCATAAGCGTCGCGTCAACGCGCGGGGTGACGATGATGCGGTCGTCTTTGGCGGCAGCGGCCTCGATCATGCGCTCGAATTCGGGGAAATCCAGTTTCGGGTCGCCAAGCGCGTGGGCCAGATCAAGGATCGGGTTGCCAGCCTCTTGGCGGTGAATGCGGTGTAGGGTCAACTTTTGATCGTCGGGCAGTTTATCGAAACTCATACTGCCGGATTGACCGACGGGCGCCAGCTGCGCGGGGTCGCCGAACATGATCAGAGTCGAAAAAATCTCGCGCAGGTCTTCGAGTTGTTTATCGTCGATCATCGAGGATTCGTCGATAAACCCTATGTCTAACGGATCGTCACGGCGGGACCAGCCGGTGATGAAATCGGAACCGCGCAGGCCAGCGGCGGCCAGCGCGCCGGGGATGGATTTGTGGAGTTTGTAGAACGCCTTTGCACGGTCCAGCGCCGCGTCGGTCAGGCCTTCGATATTCGGGCGCTCATCCGCACCTTCCAGCCATTCGGCGATTTTTTCGTATTCGGGGTCGTAGACGGGCGTGTAAATAATACGGTGGATGGTGGTCGCGGGCACCCCGTGGTTGCGCAAAACACTGGCCGCTTTGTTGGTGGGCGCCAAGATGGCGAGCGAACGTTTGTCCTTACGCTTCGAGCTTTCAAAATCCGGCGAGATAGTAGCAACGCCCGCGTCATTCAACGCTTCCACCAGTTTCGCCAGCAGCATGGTTTTGCCAGAACCCGCTTTGCCCAGCACGGCCAAAACACGAGTTTTTCCGGTGCTGGCGGGCAGAAGCGTTCCGTTTTCCAGATCGACTCCGGCGTCTTTTAAAACTTTGGAAACCGCATCAAATGCCTGCGCTTGGTCTTCTGAAAATTTCATGTGGTCCTGCTGCTCTGTTTTTGTTTATTCTAACCGCACAGAACAGCAGTGACCAGCCTTAGGCGGCCAGCGCGACCGGCGTGAACGAGTTGTCGGGGAAGGATTCGTCGAACCAGTATTCCACCAGTTCCGGCGCGATGCGGGACTTGCGGCAGATGTTGGCTTTGACCGTTGCGTTGATGGGCCAGAGGCAAACGGAGATTTCCTCGCGCCCCTCGCCGCTGGTGCCGATCACGTCGGGAATCCAGCCGATGCGGCGGTAGATTGATAGCGTGTGCGAATATACGACGCCGATGGAGCTGTCCAACCCGAAGCGAACGCCCAACTCGCACCCTGACAGGATTAACGAGGCGGCGACTTTGCTTTGACCCTCCGTCAGGCGTGGAGAGATGCAAAAACGGGTGCATTCCCAGATGACGGGGCTGATGATTTTCATGCCCGCAAGGTCACTGAAATGGTCGTTAACCATTGTTTGACCCACAGTCGGAAGCACACGGATGGAGCCGCCATGGGTGCCGTCGGGCGCCTCCCAAATCGCGTAGAGTGGGTTTATGGCATCGTATTCGTCGATCTCGTGGCCGTTCTCATCGACGGTAACATCCCAACCGTGGCGGATTTTGAACTGTCCGGCGCGGTCCTTGAACATGGTGTCTTTGAGGATAGGGAAATTGTCTAGCTGGTCGGCGTAAATGTATTTGATCAAGGGGGGCTCCGTTCGGTTTCATTTCGAACAGAAGTACTTCATAAATAGTTAACACTCGTCGAAC
>CAKZNY010000258.1 GCA_937132145.1 uncultured Paracoccaceae bacterium
AGCGTCTTGATCGGGATCGGCGTGTGGTTCAGATAGCGTTCGGAAAGCGTGTCCATCCCGTGGCGATGCAACCCGCCGTTCAGCGCGTAAGACAGCAGCATGGTATCATCAATCGGGGCAATGGTGATGTCGTTACGTTTGAATATCTTGGCGTCGTATTTCATATTCTGCCCGATTTTCAGGATCGATGGATCCTCCAGCATCGGCTTTAGCATCTTTAAGGCCAGCGCTTTGTCCATCTGCCCCTCGGCCAGATCAGCGCCGCCAAACAGGTCGTCCACGCCCGTGACATGCGCCAGCGGGATATAACAAGCCGAGCCAACCTCGACCGACAAACAAATCCCGACCAGATCGACGACCATCTCGTTCAATCCGGTGGTTTCAGTGTCCACCGCAATCCAGCCACGAGCATAGGCGGCATCGATCCACAGTTGCAGTGCCGCTGCATCGCGCACCGTTTCGTATTTGGAATGGTCTATCGGCGCTTGCAGTGCGGCAAGGTCCGCACCACCCCCAATGGGGCTCGATGCCCCGTTGGGGGTGATTTCCTCGATCACGGGGGCCTCGACGCCCAGTTTTGCCGCCATCCGTGTCGCCAGCGTGCGGAATTCCATCAAGGATATGAACGCCAGAATATCTTCCGGCACTGGGTCGCGCACCTCGAAATCGTCGATGCTCTCGACCACAGGCGTGTCGGTTTTCAGCGTTACCAATTCCCGAGACATCCGTATCTGGTCAGCCTTATCGATCAAGGTCTGGCGGCGTTTGGGTTGTTTGATTTCCTCGGCATGGGCCAGCAGGTTATCCAGATCGCCGTATTCCTGTATCAACAGCGCGGCAATTTTGACGCCAATACCGGGCGCGCCGGGGATGTTGTCCACGGCATCCCCCGCCAGCGCTTGCACATCAATCACACGGTCCGGTCCGACGCCGAACTTTTCCTCGACCTCTTCAATGCCAATGCGACGGTTTTTCATCGCGTCCAGCATCTCGACCCCGCCGCCAACCAGTTGCATCAGGTCTTTGTCGGACGAAATTATCGTCACCCGCCCCCCTGCATCGCGGGCTTGCACGGCATAGGTGGCGATAATGTCGTCGGCCTCGTACCCCTCAAGTTCAACGCATGGCAGGTTAAACGCCCGCGTCGCATCGCGGATCAGCGGGAACTGCGGCACCAGATCTTCGGGCGCAGGCGGGCGGTTGGCTTTGTAGTCGTTGTAAATCGCGGACCGGAACGTCTTGCCTTTATGGTCGAAAATCACCGCCACATGGGTTGGCGCATCGGGGCCGTGGTTATCCTCGACCATCTTGTAGATCATATTGCAAAAGCCCGCGACCGCCCCGACAGGCATTCCGTCGGACTTGCGCGTAAGCGGTGGCAAGGCGTGAAAAGCCCGGAAAATAAAACCCGAGCCGTCAATTAGATGCAGATGGTGCCCCTTGCCAAACGCCATATCAGTTTTTCAAAACGAATTTTTTATCGCAATACGGGCATTCAACAAACCCTGTGTCGGCAGGGATTTGCAGCCAGACACGCGGATGCTCGCCGCCGCCATCGCAGGGGACGCTGGATTTGGTGACTTCTTCGGTTTCAGGGGCTTCAATGCTCATGGGTTTCTCCTTTAAGCTGGTTGTATCATTCGACCCAAACGACGGCCAGCGATTATGTGCATATGCATGTGTGGCACATCCTGAACGCCGTCATGCCCGGCGTTTGTAATCAGGCGGTATCCATTACCGCCCCCGTTAGGTGCGGCCTTGATGGTGTGGGTGATCGCGCCGACCACACGGGTGAAATCGAGTATTTCGGCGTCTGTCGCGTCCGTCGCGAAATGGTCATAGTTCACGTAAGACCCTTTCGGAATCACCAGAATATGCTCGGGTGCGGCTGGGGTAATGTCCCGAAACGCCAGCGTGAAATCGGTTTCCATTACCGTGTCATTAGGGATTTCGCAGCGCAAAATCTTGGCAAAAATGTTTTGATCGTCGTATTCGTAAGGCATTGTGGCCTCCATTATTCAAAAGACAAAGACTGGGCGATTTTTTCGGCGCGAGGGCTGGGGATTTTCATAAAACTGGCCAAAGCCACCCCGTTTGCCTCATTACTTGCGGTTTCGCTGATCATATATAGTGCGGAAAGCCCCATTTCCTGCAAGCTATCGAGATCCGCGCGCATGTTGTTACGAAGTGCAGAGGTTAACGAGCCGCGCATCTCTGCGCTGATATTACTATCCGCCAAGCCGATGCGTTGGGCGTGGCCTGTAAGAAAATCATCGTCAAAACTGCACTGCACATCCAGCACCCGCATCTGGCAGCGATCAGACGCGAAATCGGCGATAGTGTCCAGATTTCCGGGATCAAGGCAGATCGTCAGGCTGTCCGTCTCAAGACGCTCGAACAGCAGTTTCAGGAATGCACGACGATGGCGGTTCCGTTTGGAGCGCCTGTCCTCCAACCGCCCCAGATCGGGCAGGTTGATACCGGATTCATCGAAAATATACCCCAGAGACTGAATGTTGTTGGCTTGCGCGATCGCTTCAGCCACGCGCGTGCCCACGTGCCACTTTTTGCACAACACGATTTGTAATGTGTTTTGGCGGCCAATTCTGCTGCCCCGCTCCCAGAAACGCTCGCCGTACCGATGCCCTGTGCGACCGCGTTCATTCAGAAAAGAGATCAGCCGCTTACCGTCCGGCCCCGCATGGATAGATTTATCGCTTTGAAACTCATCCGCCAACGCCTTTTGCAAGTCCACCGCTTGAGGTGATATCTTGCGGGCGAATAGGTAATCCTGCGACAACAGAAAATCCAGATGGTCGCCGTAAAATACCGTCGGAATGCCGTAATCGGAAAACGACAGGAACGTCAGCGGTCGCGATTCCACTTCTGAACTGGCGACAAGATGCATCACGAGGGTTTGGAAAAACGTCTCGTCCGGTATCCACGTAGTTTTGAAAAACCGGGGTACGTCGGGGCGTTCCTTCAGGAATTTCAACAGCTTCGATATGGTTGAGCGCCGCAAGCACCACCACTGCGAGCCGATCATGATCTGCAAGCCTTCGGGCAAATCCCGCGCCAAACCAAGGGCGCGCTGGGCTTTGACGGATGCATAGAACAGCGCCTTGTGTTTCCGCTCGTTAAACCAGTGGCGATAGATCAGACGTTCTTCTTTAAGGCCGACCTTGATCCAGTCGCTCTCGAAATAGTCGTGATGTTCAATATAATCCTTGCCGGTTTCGTCCAGAAACCAGTGCATATGCTTGATCGGTTTGATCGGCATGCAATCGCCGCTCAGCATATAAAAATGCGTAGCCTCGGGGAATGTCTTGTAGCCCAAACGCAAAGCGTTGAGCGTGCCTTGCACCAACGACCACTCCCCCCAACCGCATTTCACACGGGGCGCAAAGCAGACATTCTGGTTATCTTTCAGGGCATCATTAATGGTCGCAACATCAGCCATACTTCCGCGCTTGTCGAAATGGATCGACACATAGTCGCCGCTGTCGGTAAGCATTTTGGCTTGCTCGACGATCAGGGCGGGGTTTTTGTGACACAAAAGAAGAAAACAGATTTTTGCCATGTGGCCTTTCCAAATATACCACTGTTAACAGTAGTGTAGATTATCGTGATATTGAAGGCAGGACATGCGAATTGGCCGATAATTTTCCATCCGCGCAACGCCCTATTGCACCGAAGGGTTGTGCAGGCTACAAAACCCCGATGAATTAAGGAGATTTCCATGGGCTTTCCAGGCACCTGGATGACCGAGAGTGAATCGGTTGTTTATCGAGTAGTTCCCAAGTGTGCGTGTTCGACCATTGGGCAAGTAATGTATTACGGTGACCACGGCGCGTATTTCGACGGGGACATCCATGATGCGACCTCGGGCATCCACAAGTGGGGGATCGAGGAAAGCAAACCGTTGATCACCAAGCGGGTCACGGACCAGAAAACCTATGCCTTCACCTGCGTTCGCAACCCCTATTCGCGGGTTCTGTCGGCGTATTTCGACAAGATCGCGGGCATTCAGCGCAACGGCAAACGGTATCGGGGGAACCTTGTGCCGATGCTGGTGCGCAAATACGGCGTTGATGTTGAGGGGGACTTCGACCAAATCGCCTCCTTCCGGCGGTTCTTGCTGTTCGTGCGCGATACCATTAAATTCCGTAAACCGATGGATCCGGATATCCATTGGTCAGCGATGTCGGGCCATATCTCGACGTTCATCGCCAATGGCGGGCGCTTCAACCGGATTATCTCGACCGAAGATTTCACCACCGGTATGGGCAAGGTGCTGTCCGAGATTGAACAGAAACACCCCGTCGATCTGGATGCCATGCCCCGCTTTAACGAGAGCGAAGGCCACGGCCCCAAACGTGCCTTTCCGGTGGAGGATTACTTCGACGACCTATCCCAACACCTGATGTTCGAGATTTACCAACGCGATTTTCGTCTGTTCAAATATGACCGTGAACCGGGGCGCGAGGGACCAAAGAAAGAGATCGATCTGGATGAGGTTCACGCGAAATTGAGTGGGCGCTAGGGGTGCTCCCGCCCTGTTCGGTTGGGCCAAGCCTCGCGTTGCTCGGCGGTTTCACGGTTTGTTAAGTATTTGCGTGTATAGATGATCTCGCTGGACAGGACTTAAAACGTTCAAACGGGGATTATCGCGTCGGGCAATGAAGATTTAACCACAGGCAATCCGCTCGACTTGGATCGTCTTGATGGCAAAAGGCGACGCCATTGTTCGGTGTCGGGCAAACGGCGCGATACCCTCGCTACTTACGATCAATCTCCCCGATTTGGTCAGATACGGTTCCACGGCAGAACCTTCCGAGAATGTTGATGATTTAGGCGTGGGTCACCCCGAACGCCCTATTTTTTGTGCAAACTCGTAGGGTGCGTGGTCCCCACGCACCTTGGCTTGATTAACGTCGAGCGGTGCGTGCAGAGCACACACCCTACGCCCGCTTAACGCCAATCTGCGCCACACCCAGAACCTCTAGCACTTTCGTTTCAATCTCTGGCGCATTCATTCCTGCGGCCTCGTACATTTTCACAGGCGAATTGTGGTCGATAAACGTATCAGGGAACACCATCGAGCGGAATTTCAAGCCGTTATCAAACACCCCTTCGTCAGCCAACAACTGTGCCACGTGGCTGCCGAAACCGCCGACGGCGCCTTCCTCGATTGTGATCAACGCCTCGTGGTTGGCCGCTAGATCGAGGATCATGTCGCGGTCCAGCGGTTTGACGAAACGGGCGTCGGCGATTGTCGGTGTGATGCCTTTGGCCTTCAGCGCTTCGGCGGCCTTTTGCACTTCCGACAGGCGTGCGCCGAACGACAGGATTGCGACGCGTTTGCCTTCCTGAATTATTCGACCTTTGCCGATTTCCAGCGGAATGCCAACCTCGGGCAGCTCCACGCCAACCCCTTCACCACGCGGGAAGCGGAAGGCGCTGGGGCGGTCGTTGATGGAGGCGGCGGTGGCAACCATGTGCACCAGTTCGGCTTCGTCAGCGGCGGCCATGACCACAAAACCCGGCAGGTTGGCGAGGAAGGCAATGTCGAAACTGCCTGCATGCGTTGGGCCGTCAGCCCCTACCAATCCGGCGCGGTCAATCGCGAAGCGTACGGGCAGGCGCTGGACGGCCACGTCATGCACGATTTGATCGTAACCGCGTTGCAG
>CAKZNY010000259.1 GCA_937132145.1 uncultured Paracoccaceae bacterium
ACGGTCTTTACCGTATGTTTGATGTGAGCCATAAAGGGCTTGAGAGCGCGATTAAGGTTTGCCGTGAAATCTGTAAGCGGTTGCCCGAAACTTGTGTGATGATTTTACGTCAAAACAAGGAAACCGAAACGGTCTGGTCGCTCAAGGTCAGCAATAACGAGTTCGTCGGAAGATGCTAAAAAATATGAAAAAAATTATATTCTTTCTACTGGTTTGTATCGCAAGCACAAACGCCGCTTCCCTTGAATTAAAGGTTATGCAGCAAAAGGTTTTGCCGAATGGTAACGCCTATGGCTTGGAAAGCGGAATCTATTTCGAATTAACAGATTTGGAACCTTTTGTAATGTACAAATTGCAATACTCCGAGGACTTGAAAAAGTGGACAGACATGGTTCACCTTGGCACTTATCAAATGGCGATGACTTCGCCGTATTACACTTGGAATGAGTTGCCACCGTCCAAATGTTTCTTTAGAATCGTCGTGGCTTGGTAAAATGAAAAAACTAATAATACTTCTAGGATTATCCCTTATCTTTAACGCCGTCTTGGCGCACACCCATAACAATGTTAAACTTACCCGTGAAACAAAAATCATTGCTATCACTATACTTGCCGAGGCAAGGGGTGAAGGGCAGGGAGGAATGTATGCGGTTGCTGCGGTCATTGCTCAAAGAGCATTCGAGAGAAAAAGAACGCCAACGGAAATCTGCCTCAAGCCCTATCAATTCAGTTGTTGGAACGGTAAAAAATTAAAAGACCTCGAACATTTGCTGAAGGTTCCACAAGGGAAGTACGCGCTGGCATTGGCAAAGAACATCAAACTTTTAAGTCGTGAATTTATTGGCTTCGCGAATCATTACCACAATAACAAAATCAAACTGCCTTACTGGGCGAAAGGCAAAAAGCCTGTTAAGACAATCGGCAACCACATTTTTTACAAGTTATGAAAACATCTACAACCCACACACAAAGATTAATGCCATTGGGCGATAACGAGTTAGAACAAAACCAATTAGGCAATGCAAAAGGAAACAGTAAACTGCGCAAAGCAATGGGGCTTTATAGCAAAAACGTGATGAAGGGCAGCGTCCATACATTTTTTGAACGACCAGCAGGGTCAAACAAAAACAAAGCAAACAACCGACAAAAACCAAGAAAAAGATAAATCATGCCAAACGAAAACAGAAAACAATGCGACACCAACGGCGGCCAAAAATCAATGCACCTGCGGGAAATGGTCTCGATAAAGGTGAAGATAAACAAACCCTTTACCAACAGGACAAACGCAACCAATAGACAAAAACCAAAGAAAAGATAAACCATGAAAGACAACAGCCACAGCCGAAATCAAAAAAAGAGATGGATGGAAGGACAGTTCATCGGGGAAAGCTCGCGCAAAGGCATCGAAATATGGGAAGGGCTGACGCATAAAGATAAAAGAGAATTTTGGAAATGCGAAAAGGAAAAAGAAGACAGGAGAAGATGCTCAAAAATGCCTCGGCTCTCTTTGGCTCACCCCACCATGGGATTGAGTTTATCAAATTATGAAACAGCAATACCGTTATACTAAACCGTATAGGGGCAAAGACCCAAACTTCGAAAAAGAAGAGTTGATTGAAAACGAAAATAATGATAACCTGCAACGCCGGTTGAAGGTAAGCCGCAAACTAAAAAAAACTTTTAATAAATGAAGTCGTAAGTCCTTCTGCCGCAAGGACTTAGGGCCTCGCGCCCCCCCGCCCCGAAACGTAAGTCGTTGGTACTCAACGACTTAGGACTTTAATAATTAAAAAAATGATGCTTTTCAGAGTAGAACCGTGCCAAAAAGTTAAAAACTTTTAAATTATTAAAAAAACTTTCTTCAATAAAAGTTACTTTTACGGTTGACTTTTTCGCTAATCGTGTTATACTTTTACCAGTTATGAGAGATATGACAGACAACCAATTCAAGCAACTCGCGGCAACCCGCATGGGCCAAATGAGAGAATGGAAAGCAATTCCCGAAAGCAAGCGCCCCACGTGGGAGGAATTCAAGCGCGGATTTAAAGTGAAAAAAGTTACTTTTAACGGTTGACTTTGACCCTGAAATAAACTATAATTTTGAAGTTATGAGCGAAATACACGAAAACATAGACTACAGCGAGGAAACACAAGAGAAGCACCGCAACGCTTGCCCACATTGCGGACAGGAAACCGGAATCGGTCACGCATGGATGACGGGTGTCCCGCTCGGTGCGCACTACACGGTTTACGACTCCGGCACATGGGTTTGGCCCGCCAACAGAATCGGCTTTGCCGATGCCATCGCTTTTGCGGCAGAGAATGGTCAAGACGTTTGGTTCATGCACGACACTTGCGGCAAGGAACATGACGGCGTGGTGTGGTCATTCCTTGAGTATTTCCCAACGGCTACCGCGAGCCATCGCTGCTTTGACGGCAAGCAAGCTAAAGTTACCTTGGGGGAGGTTCTCCCAAATGAGTGCTACGACATTGACGAAATCGTCATCCACTGGAGCAAACGACCAACACCACCGCCGCCGTCAAGACCATACAATGGCCCACGCGGCCCAAGAAAAAGATCAAGAAAGTGACTTTTAAGGGTTGACTTTCCGCTAAAATCTGATATGATTATCCCCAGTGAGCGAGAGAAAAACAATGAAAAATCAAATGACAATGAGCGAGGTACGCAAACACACAGCCGAGCGTCGCGAGCGCATAGCCAAACAGGGCGCGGCGCTCCGAGCCAAGGGCGATTGGTTGATAGTTGAGATAGAAAAGCGTAAAAAAGAACTCGATCAAGTAATGGATCAAATTTTAAGCGATATTTTAAAGAAATGATTATGAGAGATAAAAACATGAAAGAAAAAACGGTTAAGGTCTACGGGCCTTGGGTGAAGGGTCATCGAACAGTCAAAGAGATTAGTTTGGATGAGTGGACAAGCTACACGCCGCTAAACAGGCTGGCCGATGAACTAATAAAAGTTCAAAAAAATTAATTTTAAGGCTTGCCTTTTTCGTCAATCCTGTCATAATTAAGGGAGTGAGAGAAACAAAGAAAATGAAAACTAACCTACATAAACACATTCAAGCGGTAAAGCCAAGCGAACGAGCATCTGTTGTCATTGGTAAAAAGGCAGGAACCCCCAAAAGAATTCCTATTGCTTTTCGGGTTAAGCTAGACACAAAAGAAACACTTGAAAAACTGTCTAACCAGTTGAATCTATCCCAAACCCATATTATTGAGATGGTGGTCGATTACTTTGCTCACACTTCAGAGCCTGAAGTTTCAAGGGTAAAGCTCGAAACTCAAAAGGATAGCCTCGAAAGGCAACTTTCGAAGACTAGAGAAAAGTTAAAAAAATTAAATTTAAGGGTTGACATTCAACCAAAACCATGAGACAATAAATTCTGTTATGAGAGATATGTTTAAATTCCAATATAACCCGGCTCGCCACAACGGCGAGGTAAATCACGCTGGCGAAGTTTTCGATTACGTTGGCGTAATCGTTGACAAGTTCGAGAATCAAACCGAAGGTGAAGACTTTTCGGGGGTGACGGTCGAGCTTTACGACAACGAAGGGCCAACCGGCCAGACTCGACGATTCCGATGGGATCGCATAGTCGGGGCCGTAAACCTTGCCAACACGGCGCAAGCCATGCACGGAGGGCGCATATAATGAAACTCCGACACAAAGACGCAAACACAATCGAGTTACATTTTAAGAACGGAAATATATTTTTCTTTTCTTATGATACGCCGGTTGCCGCTCGTATCGACTCACAGTATTATAAAACGAGCCAACACCACAGCGCGATCACCTCGCGCCATGTAAACCGTTTTTTGCACGGTGACACGGTTAACGCAACCGAAAAGCCGCAATACTTCTTTGACGAAGAAATTGAACGCATCCACTTTGCAAGCCGCAAACTCTACGCTTGACATTAAACCAAAACCTGTTACAATAATTCCTGTTATGAGAAAAACTACTAAAAAAATAAAATGGCTGGTAAACGACCTCGGACTCAACGAACTTGATGCGTGGTTGTGGATGATAGGCGGCGCAGCATTGACGGCTGCGGTTCTGGTGCTGCTGATAGGCGAAGGCCCAGAGATGTACCGATACTGGAGAGTCGCAGCCCTTAACTTCTAATAAAAAAAATGAAAAATAATAAAATGAATACTGTAATATCAATCAACTGGAAAATTCGTGATCTAATTCGCGAGAAGTTATCATTCGCAAACTGGCACAAGACCGTTTTCGGTCGTCCCGCTTCCCGAAAGGTTTTGAGCGAAATCAAAGCTACAGCCGAAGAATTGGCTGAAATGAAAAAAGCCGTGCTTTACGCGGGGGGCCGAACATGGCCCCTAGGAGATCAGTCTGGACGTTAACAATATTAGCGGCAATGGACGAAGCCGCTGCTTGAGAGTCCCCTCATAACTGCCCTCGTCGAGTTCTCATTGGCTCGGCGGGGGTTTTTATTTTGTTTTTATAATTATATAAATTTTTTTATCGTATAAATTTTTTTTATTAAAAAATGATGTTGTAACCTACTGAGTACCAATGACTTACGGCCGCGGGCCCGGGGGGCGCGAAACGTAAGTCGTTGATAGTCAATGACTTACGACATGAGAATTTAAAAAAGTAAGGTTTTTGGGAGGGATTCCGTGCCAACCGGTGCCAAATAACAAAGAAAAAAAAGAAAAAAAAGTGAGATTATTGGTTGACATCTCGGCAATCGTGTGATACCATTATTCTGTTATGAGGAAATACTCAGTTGTGAATGAGGAGGGTGTCGTCGAGGAATTCGTCCAGCTCGTGGGCGAGGCTGATCACGCGGCGCTGAACGATGCCATCGAGTTGGCGGGTCGTGCGGGCGAGGATGTCGTCGAGCATCTCGCGGACGGCAGTCGTGTCGTGGTGTGGGAGTTGGCGGGCGAGGAGCCGTGGGAAGGCGAGGATCGTTTCGCAGACGGTGACGCCCTCGCGAGTGCCGGTTTCGGCACCGACGAGGATTACGGGTGTTTCGACGCCGGGGACGAGTGGTAATTTTATCACTTTTTTATAAATTATTATGAGGACTGAAATGAATAAATACGACACGAAGCACGGCAGCCCCTATGATCGGGGATCTGCGGACTACTACTACGGCAGGGGCAGCAACCCCCACTGCTACCCGAACGGCACAGGGAACGCTCCCCGCGTTAAGGTGGAGGACATGACACAGGCCGAACTGGATGCCTACCATGCGGGTTACGAGGAGGAAACCGACCGCAAACAATGGTTTTAAATAAATGAAAAAAAGTCATTTTATTGGTTGACATTTTTCAGAAACGTGTTACTCTTTAATCAGTTATGGGACTCATGAAATCAGCTCACATAGATTGGCTCGACGCGCAGGACATATCCGCACCGGTCGAGGGTTCACACGATGGCTTTCGCGTAGATTCTCGCGAGGCGTTTCTGGGTATCACGCAGGATCCCCGAATTCCGGAGGACGCGGTGGAGGAGATGAACGAGTGGGCCGACCAGCTCACCCACGAAGCGCAGGACGTGCAAGACACGTGCATGGCATAAACCGTGCCAAGCCCCATTAACTCACACTTTTAGTGTGAGTTTTTTTGTGAGTAAATTTTAAAAATAGAAGTCCTAAGTCGTTGGGCTGGAAGGACTTAGGGCCGCGCCCCCCCCCGTCAGGCGCCGGAAGTTATTGATAGTCAAGCACTTACGATGATAAAATCT
>CAKZNY010000260.1 GCA_937132145.1 uncultured Paracoccaceae bacterium
ACGTTGACAACCTCCATCTACTCATCTTCCCTGATCTCATCGTCATTGTTGTCATCCTCCTTGTTGTCATCATCCTTGGGCGGATGAGAATGCGGATTATTGAAAATCTGAACACCCAACACCTCAGGTGCAGGGATACACGCCTGATCGTCAATAAACGGGAAGCCTTCTTTTGTGAATATTACGGGGGCTTGTTCAGCGCTACAGTACGCAACGAACATACCATTCGCGTCATAATAACCACCTAAACTAGAGTTATCTACAACGCCAATGCTGGCGCATGCACCTAAAACAGTCAGGCCACACGCCGCATAAAACATACGGGTCATCTTTTATACTCCAAATACTAGTTACACAAAAATACTTTTTACTTACAGTGCCCACCAGTACTGACAGAGCAAATATGTCACAAATGTGGCTACATGTCGAATCTGTGTGAGATAACTCCACTTAAAGCGGTAACCGCATAACATTGGAATTCTGGACATCCACCGCCTGTTGGATTACCGATACACCACATCTTGTCCAGTCATCCATAAAGGGGACCACCTATTGACAGATCCCGTAAAATTAACGGCAGAGCTAATCCGCTGCCCTTCGGTCACGCCCACCGAAGGCGGTGCGTTACAATTGCTCGAAAAACTGCTTTCTGACGCTGGTTTTGTAACGAATCGCGTTGATCGGGGGGACACTTCGAATCTGTTTGCGCGTTGGGGTGGGCAGACGAACGGGCGGACATTCGGGTTTAACGGGCATACGGATGTGGTGCCTTTGGGGGATATCGATGCATGGAGCGTTGATCCGTTTGGCGCCGAGGTAAAGGACGGGTTTATGTACGGGCGAGGCGCGACCGACATGAAATCCGGCGTGGCGGCTTTTGCTGCTGCTGCGATTGATTTTGTCACTGCAACGCCACCGAACGGGTCCATTGTACTGGCAATTACCGGAGACGAGGAAGGCGATGCGACCGACGGAACCGTGGCGCTTCTGGACTGGATGGACGCGCAGGGTGAAAAAATTGACCATTGTCTGGTCGGGGAACCGACGTGCCCTGACACCATGGGCGAGATGATGAAGATCGGGCGGCGCGGCTCTATGACTGCGTATTTTACGGTGACGGGCGTGCAGGGGCATTCGGCTTATCCGCACCGCGCCAAGAACCCGCTGCCGGCAATGGCGCGGCTGGTTGACCGCTTGGCAAGCCATAAACTGGACAGCGGAACGGAGCATTTCGAGGCCTCCACCTTGGCGATAACCACGATTGATACGGGCAATACGGCGAACAACGTTATTCCCGCGAATTGTCGTGCGACGGTTAATATCCGGTTTAACGATGACCATACGTCCCACGCTTTAACGGCGTGGTTGCGCGGCGTTGCTGACGAGATCGCTGCTGCGAATGATGTGGATATTGCAATGCGGGTGCAGGTCTCGGGCGAGAGCTTTATCACCGCGCCGGGCGAGCTGTCCTCGCTGATCGCGGCGGCGGTGAAGGCTGAAACAGGCGTCACCCCAACGATGTCCACATCGGGCGGCACATCGGATGCACGCTTTGTTAAGGATCATTGTCCGGTCGTTGAATTCGGTCTGGTAGGCAAGACCATGCACCAGGTTGATGAACGGGTGGAGGTTGCGCAAATTCATCAATTGAAGGCAATTTACACACGTATTTTGCAGGATTACTTCGCCTGATTGTGGCTCATTCCCATTTCCGAACCATGCCAGACACACCTTCAAATGCCCCGTCCATCAAAGGCTTGGCGAGCAACCGGTCAGGGTTTGTCGGGGGTGGAAACTTCAGGCCTTCAGCATGCACGCGGCGAAACCCGAACGGGTGGTAATATGGTTCGTCGCCGATCAGAATAACCCGCGTCCAGCCAATATCTATTGCGCGCTCCAGAGATTCGGAGATCAGCAGCCGCCCCAACCCCTCCCCCTGACGCGTCGGGTGAACGGCAATCGGGCCAAGCAACAACGCGGAATGCCCTTGTTTTCCGATCAAAACCGGCCAAAACCGTATCGCCCCGGCAAGGATGTCGTATTTGTCCCGCACAACCAGTGACAGCTCGGAAACCCGCGATACCCCGTCTCGCAAGCGATAGGAGCTTAACGCAGAGCGGCCCGGCGCGAAGGCGAGGTCATAGAGGTATTCCACCTCGTCCAGATCATCAGGAATTTCAGGGGTTATGCGAAACATAGGAAGCTACCGGCATAAAGAATAGGGAAAACGTCGCCCAACACAGAATCTGGATCAGCTTCGTCGGTTCATCTGCGTATACATTGCGTTTCTTCCCTAAATGTCTCTCGACACTTGCCTAACATGCCCCTAGCTTTTCAGCAAATAGACAAAAGGACTTCGCGCATGTTTTATCGCCCGAATATAGACGACCACGGCCTGCCGCATAATCCGTTCAAGGCGATTGTTTCACCGCGCCCTATCGGCTGGATTTCAACGGTGGATGCGAGTGGCGTCGCCAACCTTGCGCCCTACAGCTTTTTCAATGCGGTGACGGATAATCCGCCGATGGTAATGTTCGCAAGCACCGGGGTGAAACCGGATCAGGCATACTCAAAGGATTCGGTTGCCAACATCCGTGAGACTGGTGAATTCGTGGTGAACATCGTGTCGCTGAAACTGAAGGATCAGATGAACACTTCTTCAGGGGCGTTGGCCGCAGGGGTCGACGAGTTTGAACATGCGGGTATTACCAAAGCGGATTGCAATATCGTTAAGGCTCCGCGCGTGGCGGCCTCGCCCGCAGCGCTGGAATGCAAGTTGTTCAAAATCATTGACCTTCCCGGCACGAATAACGTGATGGTTCTGGGCGAGGTTGTCGGCGTGCATCTGGATGATACCGTCATTGTGAACGGGATTTTCGATGTTACACGCTATATGCCGTTGGCGCGGCTTGGGTATAAGGATTACACCGCCGTTACGGACATTTTTGCGCTAGAGCGGCCGGAATAGGGAATGCAAATGGATACTATGATCGGGATTATCGGCGGCAGTGGTCTTTACGACATTGAAGGGCTTGAGGGCGCTAAATGGGTGACGGTTGAAACTCCGTGGGGGGAACCGTCTGATCAAGTGTTCACGGGTACTTTGGACGGCGTGAAAATGGCATTTTTGCCGCGACACGGGCGCGGGCATGTGCAGACGCCATCTTCCATCAACTACCGCGCCAACATTGACGCGCTGAAGCGTATTGGTGTGACGGATGTGATTTCGGTTTCCGCCTGCGGGTCGTTCCGCGAAGAAATGGCGCCGGGCGATTTCGTGATTGTGGACCAGTTTATTGATCGCACCTTCGCGCGCGAAAAGTCCTTCTTTGGCCCCGGTTGTGTTGGCCATGTCTCAATAGCGCACCCCACCTGCCCCCGCCTGTCGGCAGCTTGCGCCGAGGCGGCAAGGGCCGAGGGCATCACCGTTCACATGGGGGGCACCTATCTGGCGATGGAGGGACCGCAATTTTCCACCCTCGCCGAAAGTAAGATGTATCGCGAAGTTTGGGGCGCGGATGTGATTGGCATGACCAACATGCCCGAAGCCAAACTGGCCCGCGAAGCCGAGCTGGATTACGCATCTGTCGCCATGATCACCGATTATGACAGCTGGCATCCCGACCACGGCGAGGTTGATATTAACCAAATCATCAAAACCCTGTTCGGAAACGCGGACAAAGCCCGTGGAATGGTCAAACGATTGCCCGCCCTGCTGGGCGCCACGCGTGACATTTGCGAACATGGCTGCGACCGCGCATTGGAATTTGCCATTCTAACAGCCCCCGAAGCCCGCGACCCTGCGATGGTGGCCAAACTGGATGCAGTCGCAGGCCGCGTTCTTTAACCTGTATTTTCATCTGCCATTCTCCTCGGTTAGGCGTTACAAAGTATTTTGAGCGAACAAGGTGACATATGACAACGACCGGCGTTATCTTAGGTAAATTCATGCCCCCGCACGAGGGGCACGTGGCGTTGGTGCGCACGGCCTCGTATCTGGTGGATCGCTTGACGATCATCCTTTCGACCTCGGATAACGACCCAATCAGCCCGTCGATGCGTAAAGGCTGGATGGAAAGCCTGTTTCCCGAAGCTGTCGTGATTGTGGCGAATAATGGCGCGGAACCGCTGGCGTCCGACAGTGCCGAATGGAGTTCGATTATTCGCGGGTTCCACCCCGAAGCTATCGACCGCGTGATCGGCTCGGAGGGGTATATCGTTGATCTGGCGCGCTCGCTGAATGCACAGCATTTCATCCTCGACCCGATGTGGATGGCGTTCCCTGCGAACTCCATCGAGGTGCGCGAAGATCCGTTCAGCCATTGGAAATCCATTCCTGATTATGTGCGCCCGTACTTCCAGAAACGCCTTACGATGGTGGGGCCGGAAAGCACGGGTAAATCGTATATGGCGGATATTCTGGCGGCAAAGTTCGGCGGGCCATACGTGCCGGAATATGGTCGCCCGTATGAAAAATACCGCATCGCCGGTGATTATCGCGCCGAAGAATTACATTTCATCGTTGATGGCCACGTTGCGCACCGTAAAACCCTTTCGATGAAGGCGGGACCGATTTTGTTCGAGGACACCGACCCGCTGCTGACCGCCGTCTGGGCGGAAATGTTGCTGGACCGCTCGTTGCCCGACCTCGAGGCGCGGATCGAGTTGCCGGATCATTATCTGCTGCTGGATGCCAACGCCCCGTGGGAAGAAGACCCGCTGCGCTATTACGGCAAGCAGGAGCTTCGGCAAAAGTTTTTCACCAAAATCAAAGCCAAGCTTGATGCGTTTGGCGCAAGCTACACCCTGCTTTCGGGCGACTGGGCGGAACGCGAGGCGCAAGCCATTACTGTCGTTGAAAACATGCTAAAAACACCCAAAATTCACGGAGGGCCAGATGCCCCAAATTAAAACGGTCAAAGACTACATCCGCACCATTCCGGATTTTCCACACGAAGGCATCATGTTTCGCGATGTAACGACGCTGTTTGGCGATCCGCGTGGGTTTCGCATGGCGATTGATCAACTGTTGCACCCTTATGCAGGGGAGCGGATCGACAAAGTTGTTGGGCTGGAAGCGCGCGGATTTATCCTTGGCGGCGCAATTGCACACCAACTTTCGCTGGGTTTCATACCTATCCGCAAAAAGGGAAAACTGCCCGGTAAAACGATCGAGCAGGCCTACGCGCTGGAATACGGCGAGGCCGTGATGGAAATTCACGAAGACGCCATTCAACCGGGTGAAAAAATTCTAATGGTCGACGATTTGCTGGCAACCGGAGGCACTGCCGAGGCTGGCATCAAGCTGATCGAGCGTCTGGGCGGCGTTGTCCTAAGCTGTGCGTTCGTGATCGACCTGCCAGAACTGGGCGGCCGCAAAAAACTGGAAGACATGGGTATGGACGTTCATATTCTTTGCGATTTCGAGGGGGCTTAGGCTTCTACTAACCCCTTGTTAACCATTCTGTGGCAAAACACTCGCACCCCACGAGAATTGGGTGCTGCTTGCATCAGTTTCGACTGATAGAAATGCTCCGCTGGTCCCCTCCGGTGGGGCATTTTAGATTACGGCACCCGGATTCATAATGCCGTTTGGGTCCAGTGCGTGTTTAATCGCCCGCATTGCGGATAATTTCGCCGGATCGCTGTATCTCAACAGGTCCGACTTTTTCATACGCCCGATCCCGTGTTCCGCACTGAATGAGCCGCCAAAACTATCCACCAGATCGTAGATATTCGTGG
>CAKZNY010000261.1 GCA_937132145.1 uncultured Paracoccaceae bacterium
GAGCAAAAGTTCAAGTCTTGGATTTTCACGAATAGACATTCTCTTGCAAAAAATATGTTGACAAAAACGATACAGGTCGAGTTTTTCAAGTTTTACAATGCAATAACCGGACAGAAAATCAGATGAGTTACTCAAACCTACGCGAAAATGTTTCGCATATCTTAGCAACAAAGTTGAACCAAACGGTTGAACCGCTTTGCAGTGGTTATTCGGATTACGTTTTACTTGATTTTCCAGCGCATTCGAATGTCGGAGATAGCGCGATATACCTAGGTGAACTAGCTTTATTCGACAGAATCTTTAACATACCTCCAAGCTACGTATGTACAAAAAAATCTGCCGCCTCGGATATAAATAAATGGGGCTGACCCAGATAACTACCTTAGATGGCGCTTAACCCATTGTCTTAATTGTAGTAATTGAGATGATGGGTCACTGTTGTTAAATCTCCACTCGCATTCCTTCAAATATAACCCGAATTGCTCTTTGGGAACACCGTTAAAACGGCGCATATGACGCTTTGCCTGGTTCCAGAAATTCTCGATACCATTGATGTGGTTGTGACGGTCAGCGAACAGCTTGGAATGGTTGATACGAAAGTGGTGGAAGTCTGAGACATCAAGAACATTGTAACCGCGCCAGCAGTCCGAATACACGATGCTGTCAGGGATCACTTTACGCTCTATGATCGGCATCAACGTGGCCGAGGCGGCATCCGGGATAATCTTGGTGTAAACCTTTCCGCCCCTTTTTAATATGCCAAATACGGGGATCTTACCCGCTGCGCCACGCCCACGTTTACCTTTTCGCTTGCCACCGAAATAACTCTCATCCACTTCGATCTCACCACCAAACATCGACTCGCTTTCCACTTCCAGTTCATAAGCAATGATTTCACGCAAACGCAGGAAAAAGAACGCGGCTGTTTTGCGATTTACGCCACACAAGCTGGCGCCAGTTCTCGCCGTCGATCCCGAGACAAAATGCTCAGTTAGGCGGTTCTGTTTATAGTGGCTGAGTCGGCTCTTTCGCATACTGCCCATGATAACCCCTTTTCTGGGTTATCTGGGTCAGCCCCATGTATTTTATCAAAGGGGGACTCCGTTCGGTTTCGTTTCGAACAGAAGTACTTCATAAATAGTTAACACTCGTCGAACGGTCGCTGCTTTTATGGTTTGCGCAACAGTGTTGGCGGGTGGTTCTGCTAGACGGATATTACCCCGCGGGCGAGCGCGATGGCGACCGCGTGTGTGGTGTTTAGCGCGCCGAGTTTGTAGCGTGCGGAATCTACATATACGCGCAGGGTATGTTCCGAGATTTTAAGGATGTCTGCGACTTTTCCGCGACTTAACCCAATGCCTAGATATTTGAGGACGTCGAGTTCGCGTGGTGACAGGTCGCGGCCCTCTATAGGTTCGGTAGTATGTGTGGCGGCCAGTGCTTTTTGGTGGAAGTAGTGGGAAATCAGCATGAAATCATGAGCATGTTCCCCGATGTAGCGTTCCCAGCCGGCATCATTACTGTCGTGATTAATCGCGAAAATGGCGGTTTGGCCGTTCGGGCCACGGATCGGGATGGTGTAACCTTGCTGTCCGACGCCGAAGTCTACGGCCTCGTTAAAGAACGCGCGTGTACGTTTGCTGGACCAGTCTAGGCGTTTCCAGTCCAGCGGATTGAATTGCATCAGCGCACCGCGCACGACGGGGTCGATCAGCATGTATTTCTGTTCTTCGTAATGCTGTGCCCATTTGGGATCGTAGGTGGATGACACGAACGGCAATCCGTTCAGGTTGGTCGCCAGATACGACACGTTTTTTACATCGTAGGTGTCGCGCAGGATGTCTGCCAGCGATGATAAATCGTCAACTGTATTGGTTGTTTCCAACCGTTCCAGAAATGTTTCCAGCTTTTTTGTCATTAACGCCTACACCTACTGCCCAATCCCTATCCTGGTTTCGGATCTCGATAGATGCCACAAGTATGGCGTCGTCGAGGTGTTCTGCTAATTCTAACATTGCTTGCTTCGCTGCGAAATTTCGCAGATCAGCCAGAACATCAATCATCCATTCATTGGTCATAGCAACACCCGCATAAGTTGTAAATGTATTTGTTTATTAAACTTGCCGGATAATACGAATCGATACCACTCGCCAATTCTCCCTCCCCTAAAATAGGGAGGGCTGCGGAGGTAATTTACTGTTAAATATAGGTTATGTGGCTGGAGTCATATTTTTCTAGTTATCCAAATAGCGAATAACGGGAATATGATAGAATCACATGGATCCGGCCTCGATCGCGTCTTCCAGCGTGCGTAGGCCGGTTATTGGCGCACTGACCAAGACGGCCATGTTGCCCGGTTTATGCTCGTTTCTAAGCATTTTCATGTGGGCAGCAGGGATGTCGGACCACGGGAAAACTTCGGACATGGCGGGATCGAGCCGGCGTTCCAGCATCAGCTGGTTGGCCGAGCTGGCCTGTTTGAGGTTAGCGAAATGGCTGCCTTGGACACGCTTTTGGTGCATCCACAGATACCGCGCATCCATCGTCAGGTTATAGCCCGTCGTGCCCGCGCAAATCACGATCATGCCGCCTTTTTTGCACACAAAAACGGAGACGGGGAAGGTTGCCTCGCCCGGGTGCTCGAACACCATGTCGACGTTGACGCCTTTGCCGGTGATGTCCCAGATGGCTTTGCCGAACTTGCGAGCCTCGCCAAACCACTCTTTATACTCAGGGGTGTTTACGGTGGGCATTTGACCCCAACAGTTGAAATCTTTGCGGTTGATAACGCCTTTCGCGCCGAGGCCGAGCACGTACTCGCGTTTGTCCTCATTCGAGATTACGCCGATTGCGTTGCCGCCCGCCGTGTTGATAAGTTGGATCGCGAACGACCCTAAGCCACCGGATGCACCCCAGACCAACACGTTTTGGCCGGGCTTCAATGTGTGCGGGCGATGGCCGAACAACATGCGGTAGGCGGTGGCCAACGTCAGTGTGTAGCAAGCACTTTCTTCCCACGTCAGGTGTTTTGGGCGGCGCATTAGTTGTTGGGCTTGGACGCGGGTGAACTGCGCGAACGAGCCGTCCGGCGTTTCATATCCCCAGATCCGTTGGCTGGGCGAGAACATCGGGTCACCGCCGTTGCATTCTTCGTCGTCGCCGTCATCTTGGTTGCAGTGGACCACAACCTCGTCGCCGACTTTCCAGCGTTTTACTTTGTCACCGACTTTCCAGATGATGCCGGACGCATCCGAGCCAGCGATATGGTATTCGGCCCCGTGAATGTCGAAGGGCGAGACCGGCGTACCGAGTCCGGCCCATACGCCGTTATAGTTAACGCCAGCGGCCATCACCAAAATCAGCACCTCATAACTGTCGATTTCAGGGGTGTTAATAACTTCGAGCTGCATGGCCTTGTCCGGCTCGCCGTGCCGTTCGCGCCGGATCGCCCAGCCGTACATTTGCTTGGGCACATGGCCGAGCGGCGGGATTTGGCCGATTTCGTATAGGTCTTTGAGCGGAGCGGTGGACATGATGGGCCTCATGAGAGTTGGCGTTGTAATATAGTTGCGCGGTGGTGCGTATATAAGTCATTACATTATAAACCAGGCTCTACAATACCTAAATTGTGCGGTGCAGCGGACATATTATTACATCTGATGTATAAATGTTGTACTTATATTACTTAGGTGGTGGTCGCTTGTTGATCATCTGCAAAGTGATGCGCGATGGCATTGGCGTAATACTGGACAATATGGGTATGTTCCGGCGCGAGCGCGAATTTGCCGTCCGCCTCGATCACCATATGGCGCAGGGTTAACATGCGCAGGCCGACCTCGACGGCGTAGTCTTCGTCCTCGTGCGGAACGTGGCTATAGATGCCGCGCGCGGACAGGTCTTGCCATGTTTGGTGGCATCTGGATTTCAGCTCTAGCATGTTGATCGGGCGATTGGCTTTTAGCAATACGGTTGAAACCAGCGATACGGGAAGTACGGGAACGACGTGGCCGATGCGGGTCATAAGTTCCGCCCCGAGGCTCTCGATCACTTCGGTCATTTCGGCGCGCGGGTGTGTTTCCATGAATTCCGTTAACGAAATCGGGTGGCCGAAACTGACGCAGGCATAGCCGTTGCGGTAAAACTTGCCGGTTATGCGCAACCACATTTGACGGGCCATGAAGCGGAGGAATGCGCTGGGCTGGAAGCGGAATTTGCGTTTGCCGTCGATGGTCGGGGCGGTCAGGACGCGGTCTTCCAAAACGCGGTCATAGTTCAGGCCGACGGGGATAAAGACGACGTTGCGGGATGTCTCGGGGTTGAAATCGCCAAGGATATAACTGAGCAGCCCGAGTTTTGGTTCGCCTAAAAGACCGTCCCGCGAAAGCCTCCCTTCGGGGAAGATGGCTTGGGTAACGCCGGCTTCGGTTGCCAGTTGCACGTAGCGGGCCAGCACTTTTCGGTAAAGCTGGTTGCGGGATTTGCGGCGGATGAAATAGCCGCCCATTGCCCTGATAAGCTGTTGCAGCGGCCAGACCCGCGCCCATTCCCCCACAGCGTACGACAAGGCTGAGCGCTCGGCGACGAGGTAGGTGACCAGCACGTAATCCATGTTGGATCGGTGGTTCATCACAAAAATAACGGTGGAATCAGGATCGACATTTCGCAAGGCATCATCGTCGCTAAAGCCAATTCGGACGCGGTACATGGCTGTAGCTAAAAACTTCGAGGCCCGTATGGCGAAGCCGAAATAGGCGGAGGCCGAGAAAGACGGGACGATCTCGCGGGCGTAGCGTTCGGCCATTTTGGCGGCGACTTCGGGCGGCATATTTTCGGATTTTGCGTAGGCGGCGATAGCCCCCATGACCCTTGGGTCGTGGGTCAGGCGGTCAATCATGACTTTGCGGCGGGTCAACTTGAAGGGCTGGATGGACAGTTGCAGCCGGTCGTTCAGGCTGTCGATTACGCGGTTCAGGCGACGTCGTAAGTACCAGCGGACCGAGGGCATTAACAGCCGGTCGAGAATTCCGATAGCGGCGAGCAGGCCGCCGATCACTAATAACCAGACGGGGATTTCGACAACGTTGTTCATGCAAGATAACTTTGCAGGAAATGTCGCACACGTCTAGTCGGGGATGGTTTTGGAAATTCTACGCGAAATAATATTCCGGTAAACTTTCCTCTTGCGTAATTATCTTAGCATTGTAAATTTGTGCTGCAACGCAATATGAATGTGGAGGCGCTCGTGACGCAAGCAATCAAAGACCAGCCTTGGCTGTTTCGCACGTATGCGGGGCACTCGACAGCGGCGGCGTCTAATGCGCTTTATCGCTCCAACTTGGCGAAGGGTCAGACGGGGCTTTCGGTGGCGTTCGATTTGCCCACCCAAACCGGATATGACAGCGATCATATTCTGGCGCGCGGCGAGGTGGGCAAGGTTGGCGTTCCGATCAGCCATCTGGGCGACATGCGGGCGCTGTTTGCGGATATTCCGCTGGAACAGATGAACACATCCATGACGATTAACGCGACGGCGGCGTGGATGCTGGCGCTGTATATCGCCATGGCTGAGGAACAAGGGGTGGATGTTGCGGGCCTTCAGGGGACGGTGCAGAACGACATTATCAAGGAATATCTAAGCCGTGGGACGTATATTTTCCCACCCCAAGCCAGCCTGAAGCTGATCGGCGATGTGGCGGAATATTGTTACACATCCGTGCCGAAGTGGAATCCCATGAACGTGTGTTCGTACCATT
>CAKZNY010000262.1 GCA_937132145.1 uncultured Paracoccaceae bacterium
CCGAAATCACTGAGCGCTTTGCGTTTGATGACGACCGTATCACCTTGGACGGCAAACTGGCCGCGGTGTTGGATATCAGCAAAACCCGAACCGAAGATTCTTTGCAGGTGATCGATTCAATTCGCGCGTTTTTAGAGAATGAGCGCAAACAGGCCCCTAAGGGCATCGTGCTGGAAATCACTTCGGATGCGGCCTCGGTCGTGGGGGAACGTCTGGAACTGGTCTTGGTCAACGGGTTACAGGGGCTGGGGCTCGTGTTTCTGGTGCTTTGGGCGTTCTTCGGATTCCGCTTTTCCTTTTGGGTAGCTATGGGGCTGCCAGTGTCGTTCATGGGCGGCCTGTTTCTTATGTGGGTAATGGGCTACTCGCTAAACCTGATGACAACTCTTGGCCTGCTGATCGTGGTCGGTTTGCTGATGGATGATGCCATCGTGATTGCCGAAAATATTGCCCGTTTGCGTGCAAATGGCCGAACGCCACAGCAAGCCGCCAGCGAAGGGGCGGCGCAGGTTTTCCCCAATGTGCTGGCGTCTTTTGGCACAACCGCGATGATCTTTGGCTCTCTGGCTTTTCTGTCCGGCGATCTGGGCGCAGTTTTACGGGTCGTGCCCGTGGTAATGCTATTCGTGCTGGCGGTCTCTCTGATCGAGGCATTCCTGATCTTGCCCCACCATTTGGTTCGTTCGCTTGAAAACCACAACAAACCACAAGGTGTTCAGGCCCGAATCAATGCAGCGCTGGACTGGGTGCGCGACCGTTTGGTGGGGCCGCTAGTCGATCTGACGATCCGCTTTCGCTATGTCACCGCCGGTCTTGCAGTTGTTCTCATGCTGTCAGCGGTGGGAATGCTTGCGGGCGGGCATCTGAAATTTGTGGCCTTTCCCGAACTGGACGGCGACACCATTGTTGTGCGCGTGTTGCTGCCGCAGGGCACGCCCTTGGCGCGCACCGAAAAAGTTGTTGCACAGCTTGAGGAGGGCTTGCGCAAAACCAATATGGCACTGTCACCGTTACAGCCGGAGGGGGCGAGCCTGATCCGGCATGTATCGGTTTTTTACGGTGTAAACCGCGATGCCTTTGAGGAGGGTGCCCATGTGGCTACGATCAGTGTCGATCTTCTGCCCTCGGCCGACCGGTTCAGCCGCCCCGACGACATCATGGCCCATTGGCGTGATGCGGTGGGGCAATTACCAGATGTCATCAGCCTGAATTACGCTGAATCCACCATTGGTCCGGCGGGTATTGCCATCGACATGCGCCTGAAGGGGGACAATCTGGAAGACCTCAAAGCCGCCGCTATGGAGCTTCAGGACTGGATCTGGAGCTACAAGGGCATCACCTCGGTTCGCGACGATCTTCGACCGGGCAAGCGCGAATTACGCATCCGGCTGAACGACGCAGCAGCCCCCATGGGCATAACAGCCGCGATGATCGCCGAGCAGTTGCGCGCGGCCTATTTCGGCATAACAGTCAGCGAAATGCAGGTGCGGGGCCATTTGCTGGAGGTTACGGCGCTTTTGGCCGAGGAGGACCGGCGCTCCATTACTCAATTTGACGACTTCACGATAACCCGACCTGATGGCAGCTATGTGTCGCTAAGTATTGTGGCCGATATCCAGATCGCGCAAGGCTATAACCGGATTAACCGCGAGGGCGGCATACGCACAGTAACAGTTCAGGGCACCATCGATACCCGCATTGCCAATGCCAGCGCCATCGTCAGTGATACACTGGAACGGTTCATCCCGGATTTGCTGGCGCGTTTCCCGGGGGTATCGCTGGATATAGAAGGGCAGCGGGCAGAAGCGCAAAAAACCCAGAAATCCATGCTTAAAGGGTTTATGGGGGTTTGATCGGAGTGTTTTTGCTG
>CAKZNY010000263.1 GCA_937132145.1 uncultured Paracoccaceae bacterium
AGTCTGATACTTGAGATTACCGAGGGGGCGATGATGGACAACCCCGAGCTTTGCCTGGAAATCCTGCGGGAAATTGATAAAGCCGGGATCGGCGTGTCCATAGATGATTTTGGTACCGGGTATTCATCACTGGCTTATCTCAAGTATCTTCCAGCTCAGGAATTGAAGATCGACAAATCATTCGTCATCAACATGCTGGAAGATTCTCGGGATAAAGGCATTGTCAAAGCTGCGGTCGATATCGCCCATAACCTTGATCTGAGGATTGTCGCCGAGGGTATAGAGAGCAAGGAAATGCTGGAGTTTCTGGTTGAAATTGGTTGTGATTCAGGTCAGGGGTTTTACATAGCCAGGCCCATGCCGGAAGACAAATTCATTCAATGGGTAAGAGATTCTCCCTGGGCTGATGGCTTGAATCTTCCGTAAATCTGGCGATAACCATCAAAAAATGATTTTGCTTGAGCCGTTGTTATGACTGCCTGCAATAAAAAAGACCCGAGAAAATAAACTAGAAAAAACAAACCAGAGAAACCCTGCTTTTTTAATAAACTATCAAAACAGAGCTGATCTGGCGGCACCCGTGGCATACACGTCGTGCTGCTGAACTGGCGATATTCGAATATATTAACGGCTTCTACAATCCACGCCGCAGACACTCTGCACTAGGCTGGAAAAGCCCCTTGGCTTTCGAAAGAATAGCCGCTTAAATGAGTTCATGGGGCGGCACTAAAGCGCGACAGGTCCAAATTACGTTAATTGTCCACAGAACCTATGGCGGCCCGGAAAGTATTTTAGATGTTCAACGGGATACGTCAAAGAGTTGATCAAGAAAATAGAAAGGGCCGCGTGTGCCACTGGTTTCTGAAATTATGACTGACCAAACCCATCCAACAAAAAAGGCGGACCAATCGACCCGCCCTTTCTGAATGATTTCGAAAAATTACTTCATCATCATTGTCATTGCATCCGAGGTGAACACATAGTCGTCCACGCCGCTGTGGCACGCGATACAACCAACGTCTGCACCCTTGGCAACACGACCAGCTAGCGCCATGCCTTTCGGGTTTTTATCCAGTGTGCCGTCGGGCAGGAATTTCGCCCAGAACCAGTCCTGATTGTCATCATCGTACCCTGCCTCGCGGCGGAACATCACGGTGATCGCGCCGAGGTGCTTGCCGGGGTTCATCAGAACGTCGTCCTCGGTAACGCCTTCAGGCCCGTAGTTGCGCTTAACAATCAGATCACCGGTGTGACCATTGATCGTGCCGGTGGTGTAAAACGTCTGCAACATCATCCCGTGTGGCGCAATACCCTCGTACGGGTATGTCTGGATCGAATTCGGTCCTGCCAGCCTAGATGCCTCCATCACATCCCAAAGTAGGGCTGCATACTCAACATCGTCGTCATTGCCAAATGGCATCATATTCTGCGCGAATGCGGTCGTCATGGTTAACGAACCGGCCAGCACAATACCTGCAATAAATTTATTCATCATGTCCTCCGTTATATTTGTAGCCCCACCCTAGCCCATGGAATTACAACTTGCGGTAAACTGTAGAACACGGCGTGTCACAAAACCTGTGAGCGGACGTGATCAAATCGTGATCAGAGGTGTATTTT
>CAKZNY010000264.1 GCA_937132145.1 uncultured Paracoccaceae bacterium
TGCCGCCCGCGGTTTTGGAGAAGATTTTGATGAACACCGTGAACTGGGTTATGTCCTAAGCCCCGCGCACAGTGGAAATGGCTACGCAACCGAAGCAAGCATAGCTGCGTTGGACTGGATGGACCGTCAATCTTTCGGTAGCCACACGGTCTGTATGATGGGTGTAAATCATAGTCGCTCGATTCGTGTGGCAGAGAAATGCGGCTACACGCTTTTGCGCAAAGCGAAGGATAAACACGGTGACATTGTATTGATGATCCGTGAAAACACGATTGTCACTTGATTTAGGACAAAGATCGGCCAAATTACCCGGAATAGAAGGCTGCTAACTTAATTAATCAGGAGGCTGCATTATGCGCCCGACCGTAACCTATTTCTCCGACTCCCTGTGCATCTGGGCATATATATCTCAAGTCCGCCTCGACCAATTGGCCCTTGAATACGGCGACCGTATCAACATCGAGGAAAAGTTTTGCAGTGTCTTTCCCGATGCCCGCGCCAAAACTGCCGCCAACTGGAAAGATAAAGGCGGGTACGAGGCGATGAACAACGCTTTTCAGAAGATGACCATAAAATTCCCGCATATTTCGGTGCACGAGGATGTCTGGACCAAGGTTCAGCCCCGCACTTCCAGTTCAGTCCATCTGTTCCTGAAGGCGATCCAGTTGCTGGACGGGGACGCAGCGTTCGCCGATCTACCCTCGACCAAAGCTATTCGCCAGTTCCGCACCGCCTTCTTTGCCGATGCCCGCGATATTTCCGACTGGAAAGTCCAAGGCGAGATTGCCGAGGAGCTGGGGCTGAATGTCGATAACATCAAAGCCAAAATCCATTCCTCCGAGGCCGCAGCGGCCTTGGACGGCGACCTGAAGCTGGCGGAAACGCTGGGCGTCAAAGGCAGCCCGACGTTTGTGATGAACGAGGGGCGGCAGGTTTTGTTCGGTAACGTCGGCTACAAGCTGATCGAGGCAAATGTCGAAGAACTATTCCGCGCCCCGAACGCAGACGCGGCAAGCTGGTGTTAAGGGGGCGTGGGTGAAATCACCCACCCTACGGGTGTGGTGCGATGTAGGGTGCGTGGTCTCCACGCACCTTTACGCCTCGGCCAAGCGCCGCGCCAATACGTTCTGCTGCTCTGTCACTTTTCGCAAATCAATTCCCGTCAGAACGCCCCCGCTAACCACTGCGCGGCCTTCAACGAACAGGTCGCGGACGCTGAACGGGCCGCATAGAATTAGCGCGGCGACAGGGTCCCACGAACCCGCGGCCTCTAGTCCCGACACATCCCAAACCGCGAAATCGGCGCGTTTGCCAACTTCCAACGCGCCCAGATCACTACGCCCCAGCACTTCTGCGCCGCCGCGTGTGGCAATCTCCAGCGTTTCGCGCGCGGACATCGCGTCCGCTCCGTTTTGCACGCGTTGTAATAGCAATAATTGGCGTGCCTCGGACAACAAGTGGCCCGCGTCGTTACTGGCTGACCCGTCAACGCCTAACGAAACCTTAACACCTGCATCCCGCATCTGGCGTATAGGCGCGATGCCTGAACCGAGGCGACAGTTCGAGCAAGGGCAATGCGCCACGCCGGTTTTGGTGCGGGCGAACAGGTCGATTTCGGAGGCATCCAGCTTCACGCAATGGGCATGCCAAACGTCATCGCCCGTCCAGCCCAGATCTTCTGCATACTGGCCGGGGCGCACGCCAAACTTCTCGATACTATAAGCAATATCCTCGTCGTTTTCGGCCAAATGCGTGTGCAACATCACGCCCTTGTCCCGCGCCAATAGCGCCGTTTCGCGCATAAGGTCCTGCGATACCGAAAATGGCGAACACGGGGCCAGTCCAACCCGTACCATTGCCCCATCTTCAGGGTTGTGGAATGCGTCCACCACGCGGATGGAATCTTCCAGAATTGCGGCCTCGGTTTCGACCAGCCAGTCGGGCGGAAGGCCGCCATCGCTTTCGCCAATCGACATTGAACCGCGCGTCGGGTGGAAGCGAATACCAACGGTTCCGGCGGCATCAATAGTATCTTCCAGCCGCACGCCGTTGGGGAATAAGTAGAGGTG
Source organism: uncultured Paracoccaceae bacterium (assembly GCA_937132145.1). GTDB lineage: Bacteria > Pseudomonadota > Alphaproteobacteria > Rhodobacterales > Rhodobacteraceae > NORP23. Next base: position 2,070 of record CAKZNY010000264.1, read on the forward strand.
GTCCGACGACATTGTGCAACCGGACAATGCCAATTCAGCCAAGCCAACTTGGGCGGATACGAACATCTCTTCGGGGCCCATGCGTGACCAGATTGGATAAAGGGTTTGCAACCAGCCGAACAAAAGCGCGTCCTGCCCGCCGGGCACCACGCGCGTCATCGTCTGGTATAAATGGTGGTGTGTATTAACCAAGCCGGGGGTCACGACGCAGCCTTTTGCATCCACCACCACGTCTGCGGTTTCGGGTAGGTCGGTGCCGACCGCCTCGATCACACCGTCGCGCGCAAACAGCCCCCCCGATACGATTTCGCGGCGGCTGCCATCCATAGTCACCAACACATCGGCATTTTTCAGCAGCAGAGTGGGCATTACGTATTCATTACCTTGGTAAGATGTTTGCGAATATTTTCGGCCATAAAGTCGATAAACAGCCGGACTTTTGGATCCTGAAGCCGTTTATGCGGATAAATAATCGCAAGGTTCGTCGTGACGGGCGGGGTATCGGGCAGCACCTCGACCAGATCGCCGTTGGCAAGGTGGTCGCATATTTCAAACCACGGTTTATTAACGATCCCGTGGCCGCCTAGCGCCCAGTCGGTCAGCACGTCGCCATCGTCGGATTCAAACGGCCCATGCACGCCCAGTTTACGCACACCCGAAGGCGTTTGCAGTTCCCAGTTGTATTGCGTTGAACCCGGGAAACGTAGCAGCAGGCAGTCGTGACCATCAGACAAAAGGTCGTTCGGCTTTCG
>CAKZNY010000265.1 GCA_937132145.1 uncultured Paracoccaceae bacterium
TTGCAGGGGCGACCATGGAATGATTGTCAGGGCGTCGAGAAGGAAAACCTTCGTACAAAGTTCGACAGGATTGTTGCCGATACGCTTGGTGCAAAGAAAAAGGGCCGCTCGGGTATCGAAGCGGCCCTTGATAAGCTTGGCGTTAGATCGCCGGATTAGCCAACCAGTTCAAGACCGGAGAAGAAGAAGGCGATTTCTTCGGCGGCGGTTTCTGGAGCATCCGAACCGTGTACCGAGTTTTCGCCGATCGACAGTGCGAAATCTTTACGGATTGTGCCCTCGGCAGCGTCCGCAGGGTTGGTTGCGCCCATAACTTCGCGGTTTTTCGCGATTGCGTCTTCGCCCTCAAGAACCTGTACGACTATAGGCTCGGAAATCATGAATTCGCACAGCTCGCCAAAGAACGGACGCTCGGAATGTACGCCGTAGAATGTTTCGGCCTGCGCCAATGTCATCTGAATGCGCTTGGAGGCAACAACGCGAAGGCCGGCTGCTTCGAATTTGGCAACAATTGCGCCCGTCAAGTTGCGTTTTGTGGCATCTGGTTTGATGATCGAGAATGTGCGTTGGATAGCCATTGTGATGGTCCTTTTGAGCGGGCCAACCGGCCCCGTTAAATATGGCGCGCGTCTAGCACGGGAATTTGTCGATGAAAAGACCTAGAGCGAAATCGCGCCCGTCGCCACGTCGTAAATCAGTTTTACATTCAAGACAATCACGATAAGCGTAATTCCCCATGCCGTAATTGTCATCCATAGCGGGGCTTGCAGGCCGTTCATGCGCTTTTTGTCAGCGGTAAACATCACCAGCGGCACCACGGCAAACGGCAGTTGCAGGCTTAAGACCACCTGACTTAGCACCAGTAATTTGGCCGTGCCGCTGTCGCCATATATAAAGACAGCAATCACTGCGGGAATAACGGCGATGCCACGGGTTACCAGACGGCGCGCCCATGCGGGCATCTTGAACTGGATGAACCCCTCCATGATTATTTGCCCCGCCAATGTGGCGGTTACGGTGGAATTCAGCCCCGATGCCAACAATGCGACGGCAAATAATGTCGAGGCGATGGACAGCCCGAGGAGTGGCGAAAGCAAATTATATGCGTCCTGAATTTCTACAACTTCCGTGCGCCCGGTCGCATTAAACGCGGCGGCCGCAAGTACCAAAATGGCACCGTTGATAAACAGTGCGAACATCAGTGCCACGGTGGAGTCGATCGTGCCCATGCGAATCGCGTCAAGTTTTTCGGCCCTGCTGTTGCCGTAGCTTCGGGTCTGGATAATAGCCGAGTGCAGATAAAGGTTATGCGGCATCACAGTTGCCCCGATAATACCCAGCGCCAGATAGAGCATCATCGGGCTTTTCAGAATTTCGCGTTGCGGGATAATGCCGGCTAATAGGTCGCCCATCACCGGATCAGCGTAAATAATCTGGACAACAAAACAGACGGCGATGACCAGAGTAAGGGCGATAATTACCGCTTCGACCTTGCGGAACCCCTTCCCTTGCAGCCAGAAAATCAGGCCAACGTCGGCGAGGGTCAGCAAAACTCCGATTTCCATCGGGATACCGAACAACAGGTTCAGGGCAATGGCTGTGCCGATAACTTCGGCCAGATCGGTGGCAATAATCGCCGCCTCGGCCATGACCCAAAGGAACCAGCGCGCGGTTTTGCCGTAAGCGTCATAACACGCCTGCGCCAAATCGAGCCCGCTGGCGATGCCGAGGCGAAGCGAAAGTGCCTGTAATATAATCGCCATGAAGTTCGACAGAACCACGATGGACAACAACGTATACCCGAAGGCAGAACCACCGGCGATGGATGTCGCCCAGTTGCCCGGATCCATATAGCCAACCGCAACCAGATACCCCGGCCCCAGAAAACCGCTTAAACGCCGCCAGAATTTCCCCGAATGAACGGGGATTGAGCGGTGCACTTCGGAGAGAGAGGGCATCAGCCCCTTTTCGTTGCGGGTATCCATTTGTTTTCCTACATGGTTTTGCCACACATATTGCTTTTGCAAATCATTCGCAAGTTAATTCTTTCATCGCCGCAAGCGATTGACACCCCCAAGTTGCTAAGGCAAAAGCCCCCCATGCTATCCATGAAAAACATATCGTTCACCCTCGAGGGTCGAAAACTTATCGACAACTCGACTGTCTCCATTCCCACGGGCCACAAGGTCGGAATCGTTGGTCGGAACGGTGCGGGTAAAACCACGCTGTTCAAGCTGATCCGCGGCGAGTGGCCGCTGGATGAAGGCGAGATTGAAATCCCGCGCGGGGCGCGAATCGGGGGCATCGCACAAGAGGTTCCCTCAGGACCCGAGAGCCTGATTTCAGTCGTTCTGGCCGCCGATGTAGAGCGCACAGACCTGCTGGCGGAGGCCGAAACCGCCACCGACCCAACTCGCATCGGCGACATTTACATGCGCCTTGCCGACATAGAGGCGCATTCAGCCGAAGCGCGCGCGGCCAGCATTTTGCATGGTCTTGGCTTTGATAATGACGCACAACAACAGCCGTGCTCGGATTTTTCCGGCGGATGGCGGATGCGCGTGGCTTTGGCGGCAGTGCTGTTCTCGCAGCCTGATTTCCTGTTGCTGGACGAGCCGACCAACTATCTGGACCTTGAGGGGTCTATCTGGCTTGAAAATTACCTGACGCGCTACCCGCATACGGTTCTGATCATCAGTCATGATAAGGCGTTGTTGAACCGATCCGTGACGCAAATTCTGCATTTGGATCAACAGAAACTGACGCTTTATACGGGCAATTACGACACGTTCGAAAACACCCGTCGCGCCAAGCTGGAACAACTGGTTTCGCAGAAGAAAAAGCAGGATACGCAGCGCGAGCATATGCAATCCTTTATCGATCGTTTCCGCGCCAAGGCCAGCAAGGCGAAACAGGCGCAAAGCCGGATCAAGGCGTTGGCACGGATGGGGACGCTCGCGCCGATTGTCGGGGATCACGTCACCCCGTTCAATTTTCCAAAACCCGAGGAGCTTAGCCCCCCGATCATCCGTCTTGAAAACGCCAGTGTTGGCTATGACGGCAAAGTTGTGCTTCGCAATCTGGACCTGCGAATTGACCAAGACGACCGCATTGCGCTGCTTGGGGCCAACGGGCAGGGAAAATCGACGTTCGCAAAACTGTTGGCGGACCGCTTGCAGGTTATGTCGGGCAGCAAACATACGTCCTCGAAACTGCGGGTCGGGTTTTTCGCGCAGCATCAGGTTGACGAACTTGATCTGGACGAAACCCCCATCCAGCACATCCAGCGCTTGCGGCCCAAGGAGTTGCCCGGAAAGATTCGTTCGCGTTTGGCGGCGGGTGGTATGACGGCGGATACCGTCGAAACCAAGGTTGGCCGACTGTCCGGTGGGCAAAAAGCGCGGCTGTCGTTGATGATTGCCACGATTGATGCACCGCATATGATTATCCTCGACGAGCCGACAAACCACCTTGATATTCAATCCCGCGAGGCGTTGGTGGCGGCGTTGACCCAATACACCGGCGCCGTGATTTTGGTTAGCCACGACCAGTCCTTGATAGAGCTGGTAGCGGATCGATTGTGGCTGGTGAAAGACGGCAATGTAACCCCGTACACCGAGGATATGGACGCCTATCGCAAGATGCTTTTGTCCGAGCGCGGTGGCTTGCCCAAGTCCGAGAAGAAGAAACAGAAGGGTAAAAAACCCAAGAAGGTTTCGAAAGAAAAACTGCGCGATGAGGTTGCCAGCTGTGAGGAGCGTGTGACAAAGTTGCAAGGGATGCGCGACAAGCTGGACGCAAAGATGGCCGAACCCGGTTTTTATAACGGCGAGGCTGCCGCCATCAGCATGTGGCAAAAGAAACATGCCGAAGTAACGGATGGATTAGAGCGCGCCGAGACCCTGTGGATGGATGCGTTAGAGAAACTGGAGGCTCGGGGGTAATGGATTTGGAACTGGCAACCACCGCGTTTGTGACGTTGTTTGTGATTGTCGATCCCATTGGCCTGACCCCGTTGTTCGTCTCGTTGACCAGCGGCATGACCCCGCGCCAGCGCCGCGGCGTTGCCCTTCGCGCCGTGATTACCGGCATGGCTATACTGGCGGTTTTCGGGATCGGCGGGGAGTTTGTTCTGACCAAAATCGGTATCGGCATGCCCGCCTTCCGCATTTCAGGCGGTATATTGCTGTTCATCACCGCCATCGACATGCTGTTTGAACGCCGCACTCCGCGCCGCGAAAAAACCGCTGAAAATGACGAGGGACCGGACCCCGCCATATTCCCCCTCGCCATGCCGCTGATCGCAGGGCCGGGCGCAATGACGACGATGATTTTGCTGGTTGGGCAGAATTCGGGCGATTTGACCAGCCAACTGACCATCTATGCAGTAATGCTAACCGTGCTGATAATCGCGTTCCTGCTGTTTATGACCAGCGGCCTGATGGAACGCGCCCTTGGAAACACCGGCATTAACCTTGTTACCCGCCTGATGGGCATGTTTTTGGCCGCGCTTTCGGTACAGTTCGTTCTGGATGGACTGCGCGAATACGGCATGTTTGGCCTCTAGTTGCCCGGCGAAATCGCATATTTTGTTTACATGGCCATTTTCGGTCTGGTTATTGGTTCCTACCTTCTGCGGTCCTATCGCGGGCGCATGGGCACGATGGTTCAACAAGCGTTGATCTGGGTGCTTATCTTTCTTGCAGCCGTCATCATCTACGGCTTCAAGGAACAGCTTCAACGCCAACTTTCCCCGTCCCAAGCTGTGATGATTTCGGATGGTGCCATCAGTATTCCCCGCGCCAGAGACGGCCATTTTTACGCGGATATGCTGGTCAACGACATACGCATTAAATTTGTGATTGATACCGGTGCCAGCGAGATTTTCTTAAGCTCGCAGGACGCACAAAAGGTTGGTATTTCGCTTGAAACCCTGATTTATCGTGGCACGGCTGAAACCGCGAATGGCGAGGTTCGCATCGCCAGAACCACCCTCCGGACGTTGGAGTTTTCCGGTATAATAGACAAGAACGTCAGGGTGCTTGTGTCCGAAGGCCAGATGAGCATCTCGCTGCTTGGCATGAGTTACCTTCGATTGTTCGAGCGTTTTGAAATCATCGGCGACACCCTGCTGTTGCGCAGGTAATCAGGGCGTATTCTCGGCCTTCTGCGCCCAACGGCCATCCTCTTGCGCCCAGTATTTCGCAGGTAATTTCGCCGCCGTCGTTGCTTTCCAGTCTTCCCGCGCGGCGCTCACGGCATCCGCATCGTTGCCATCAAACAACACGCAAACGCGCTCGAAACTGTTCATCTTATCGAACGGGTAGGCTGCGCCATCCACCAGAAACAGGATGTTGGCCTGATTTGGCTCCTCGTCCCCGACCGTAAGGTAAACCGGCTGAAGCTCGCCGTCCTTCGCGCCCATACCGTGGGGCAGGAAAGAATCGTCGCGGTATGTCCATAACGTCTCGTCCAAAAACGCCAAACGCTCGGCGTTGCCCCCTTTTACCAGCACCCGCCAACCGCGCTGCAACGACTTTTCCAGCAGGGCCGGTAACGTGCGCTCGAGCGGTGTTTGGGTCAGGTGATAAAAGAGGACTTCTGCCAAGATCAGCCCTCGAACTTATCGCGGATAAGACGGTCGAGCGCCCGAACACCCCAGCCCGTCGCGCCCTTGGGGGCCAGATCGCTATCACCAGTAAGCAGCGCCACACCGGCAATATCGAGGTGGATCCACGGCGTGTCTTCCTTAACAAACCGTTGCAGGAACTGCGCGGCGGTCGAGGCCCCCGCAGGGCGACCACAGGAATTCTTCATATCGGCGGTGCGCGATTTCAACAACTTGTCGTAGGCAGGGGAAAGCGGCATCCGCCACGCGCCCTCGTTCTCCGCCTCAGCCGCCTTCAGGAAGTCCCCGCAAAGCTTGTCGTTATTGGAAAACACTCCGGCTTTTTCATGCCCAAGACCAACGATAATCGCGCCCGTCAAGGTCGCCAGATCAATCATGCCCACAGGATTAAACCGTTCTTGCGTGTACCAAAGGATGTCGGCCAGAACCAAACGCCCCTCGGCATCCGTGTTATTGATCTCGATCGTGTCGCCCTTCATGGAGCGCACCACATCGCCCGGGCGCATCGCATCACCGTCAGGCATGTTTTCGACCAAGCCGACAACACCAACCACATTCGCCTTCGCACCGCGCAACGCGAGCGCACGCATAACGCCGGAAACAACGCCCGCGCCGCCCATATCCATGGTCATGTCTTCCATGCCTGCGGATGGCTTGATGGAAATACCACCGGTATCGAACACAACGCCTTTGCCAACCAGCGCAAATGGCGCCTCGTCACCGCCGCCATTCCAGCGCATCACAACAACCTTGGAGGGGCTTGAAGACCCCTGCCCGACCGCCAGAAGAGTACGCATGCCCAGCTTGGCCAGTTCGGCTTCTTCAAGGATTTCAACTTCCAGACCAATTTCCTGCATCGCAGCAAGGCGGGCTGCGAAATCGTTGGTGGTCAGAATGTTTGACGGCTCGTTAACCAAATCACGGGTGAAGAACACACCTTCCGCAAGGGCGGCCATCGGGCCCGCCTCGGCCGCAACACCTTCAGGGTTGGTGACCATCATGGCAGCACTTTGAATTTCGTCGGTCTCGGTGGTTTTATGGGCGATGAACGCATAGGCCCGCAACGCCAAACCATAAGAAATATCCGCCGCCTTGGGGTTGCTTGCGGCCAGCACGCTCAACGCGCCAGTGCCTTTATAAATGGCCATCGTTGCCCCCGCTTTACGGGCTTCAACAACCGAGGGGCGCTTGGGGAGTTTCACAACCATAACCCCTTCGCACGCCATTCCTGCCGGATAGGCCAGCGCCACGCCAGCGCCATTTTCCAGCTTGGCAAAGGCATCGCTTTCGGCAAACCGGGCAATCGCGCCTTTGGTCAGACGGTTCACGCGCCGCGCCAACGTGTCGATCTTACCGTCGGGGCTAACCAGAACGGCGAGCTTGCCGGTAAGGGTTGCGATGGTATCTATATCGGATTCGATGAAATTGATGCTGATCGGAGTGGTCATTTCGTGTTCCTAAAAAACTGGCAGAATCTTGCTGTCTATAGTCCTATCGCGATAACATCGCCTTGACCAGTTGGGGGTGACGAAATAGGCCGGATTAGGTAAACTGCGCCAAATTTTAAGGGTAAAGCGAATCCGTGAACCGGCTTGATCGATATTTGTTTGTTACACAGCTTGGACCGTTCGGGTTTTTCACCCTCGCGTTGACCGGCATCATCTGGCTTGCGCAGACTTTGCCGCTGATGGAGATCATCATCGACAACGGCCAATCCGGTTTTATTTTTCTGGAATTTGCGACCTTGATCCTGCCCAATGTGCTGATCGTGGTGCTGCCCATTGCGGTTTTTGCCTCAACGCTGTTCACCATCAACCGCCTGTTTGGTGAATCCGAGATGGTGGTGATCCTGTCCTCCGGACTCTCGCCCACCCGCATTATCCGCGCAACGGTTGGCGTTGGAGTTATCGTTATGCTGGCGATGGCAGTGCTGCTGTTCGTGCTTCAGCCCCGTTCCACCACGCTACTCGCGGATCGTATTGCCGAGGTCCGGCAGAGTTTTGTCGGTACATTGCTGCGCGAAAAACAGTTCATTCACCCAACTAAAGGTGTGACAATTTACATTAAGGATTCCAGTAAAGCTGGCGAAATCGACGGGCTGTTTCTGAACGATCAACGTGATGTGGCCAATCCGGTGACATATTCTGCCAAGCAAGCATTGCTGCTTCAAGACGGAGACGAACTTCGGCTGGTCATGTATCAAGGCGTGATGCAGCGGTACTCGATGATTGAACGCATCCTGAATACCATCGAATTTGACCAGTTCGTATTCGATCTGAGCGGCATCATCGGAAAAAGTCAGAATCGCAGAATATCGCCAACCGAATACTTCGTATCCGAATTGCTTGACCCCGAACAGATTATTGCGAACGGCGGCACATACAGCGCGGCAGCCTATCTGGCAGAGGCACACACAAAACTGTCGTTCCCATTGCTCGGGCTCGTTTTACCGATCTATGCTTTCGCAATGCTGATGACAGCGAGCTATAAGCGCACAGGTCTCGGGCTTCGTATCGCGCTGACCGGTGCGTCGGGCGTGTCGATTGTGGGCATGACGCTGGCAATCAAAACCTGGGTTATCGCAACCCCCGCTATGTATCTGTTATCCTATGCACCCAGCCTTCTGTGCCTGTTTCTCGCACTGCTGGTTTTAACGAAAAATCGCATCAGACGCACGCTCTACAAACCTCCGGCGAGGGCGTGATATGACGTTATATTACTACATCGCACGCAAGTTTTTTTACAACGTCATACGTGTCCAAATTGCGCTGTTTGCATTATTATTGTTGATCGTATCCACAGATGTGATGCGGTTCCTCTCTGAACGCGGGGTGGAAACGAAAGTTTACATCCAGCTGATACTGGTAACTTTGCCGGAATCCATGTCCACAACCTTTCCGTTGGTTGTGTTGCTGGGCAGCATGTTCACCTTCCTTGGCATGTCCAGATCAAGCGAATTGGTGATTGTTCGGGCCTCCGGTGTGTCAGCGATGAAAATGCTGTTAGCCCCGACTGTTGTGACGGTATTGATTGGCCTGATCTCGATTACCGCATGGAACCCTATTCTGGCCGCTACTATTCGCAAAACAAGCGAAATTCGGGCGGAATATACGGGGAAAGGCGGCAACCAGATGTCCATATCGCGCGATGGTCTGTGGCTTCGACAAACCGGCGAGAACAGTAATTTCATCATTCAGGCCCGCAGTTCCAGCCGCAGTGGCGACATTCTATACGGGGTGCGGTTTCACGAGTTTTCAACAAACGGCGACCTTGTCCGCCGGATCGAGGCGTCGCGCGCCGAACTGCAACCGGGGGCGTGGAAACTGCGCAATGCAACACAGTGGCGGTTTCTGGATAAGAACCTGTTCGAGACCGCCGACATTCGCCCCTACGCTGAAATCGTAATACCGACGGACCTTACCAGCGACCGTATCCTTAGCAGTTTTGCCGCTCCGAAAACCATTTCCGTTTGGAAACTACCTGAATTTATCGAGCAGCTTAACGACTCCGGTTTCTCATCCGTGCGCCACCGTGTGTTTTTGCAATCGCAATACGCAACGCCCCTTATGCTGGTTGCAATGATGCTGATTGGTGCGGCCTTCTCGTTACGGCATGCACGATTCGGGCATGCGGGTGTCATGGCTTTACTGGCGATCCTGTCCGGTTTCTTGCTGTTCGCTATCAAGAGCGTTGCCGAATCGCTCGGACAGGCGCAAGAAGTGCCGATATTGCTGGCAACATGGGCACCCCCGATGGCTGCGGCACTTTTTGCGTTGGCGTATGTGCTGCATGTGGAGGATGGCTAGAGTTTTATGCGCGCGAGTATCCGTCATTTTCTAATATCTCTGCGGCACAAGTTGAGTGCCGTGTTGATGCTTGTCGCTTTTGGCACAGCTCCGCAGTTGGCGATGGCACAACCTGACATTCCGATCAGCTTGCTGGCCGATACAATCAACCTGAACCAAACCACCGGCGTGCTGAGCGCCACAGGCAACGTACAAGTGTTCTTCGGCGATACCGTCCTTAGTGCCAGTAGTATCGTTTACGATTCGCGCACCGGCTTGATAACCGCCCAAGGTCCGCTAACCATTACGGACGCAAGCGGGCCCGTTATTCTGGCCGACTTTGCCGAGCTGTCCAGCGATCTGCAACGGGGCCTTATTCAGGGCGCGAAACTTCTGTTCGCGGACCAATTGCAGCTTGCCGCAACTGAATACGAGCGCACGGACGGGCGGTTTGACACCTTGACCAACGTCATCGCCAGCGCCTGCAAAGTATGTGGCCGCCGCGCGGTTCCGGTCTGGCAAATACGGGCACGCCAAGTGATCCGCGATACGGAACGCAAACAAATCCACTTCCGCAGCGCCACAATCGAGATATTCGGCGTGCCGGTATTCTACCTGCCATATATGCGCATACCGGACTCGTCTGTGCGCCGTGCCTCGGGGTTTTTAAGTCCGGTGATCCTGTCGTCCGAATATTTCGGAGACGGCATAAAACTGCCCTACTATCTGGTGTTGGGC
>CAKZNY010000266.1 GCA_937132145.1 uncultured Paracoccaceae bacterium
TGATCTTTAATAACTTGGTAGCGATTCTATTAACTTTTCAAATAAATTTATTGGTAAATAAAAATACTATAGTAATTTCAATGACTTACAGGATTGCCTATATTTTAACCAATTGGTAATCTTTTCAACTATTGCTGGATATTTCGCTATAATCTGAATTTTATCAACAGACTTATCCACAGGAATGGTGGACATGTTTTCTCTTGAAATATACTTGTGAAGTATGCAGCAAAGCCGAAGAATCGGTTTAAAACGGAGCACGCGGTCTCATTGAGTGAAGAACACCAAAATTCAGGGTTTGAAGAGGAAGGCACGGCGCTGACGGACAGTGCCGCAGAAACTGGCTTCAGAGTCGTTCAGAAGTATCTGAAAACCTTGGATAACAGTCCGGGGGTTTACCGGATGCTCGATGTGCAGGGCGAAGTGTTGTATGTCGGTAAAGCGCGAAACCTTAAGAAACGCGTATCAAGTTATGCGCGCCTGACCGGACACACGGCGCGGATCGGGCGGATGATTTCCGGCACGGCGCAGATGATGTTTTTGACCACGGAAACGGAAACCGAGGCGTTGTTGCTTGAGCAAAACCTGATCAAACAACTAAAACCGCGTTACAATGTGCTGCTGCGCGACGATAAAAGCTTTCCGAATATATTGATGACAACGGAGCACGAATTTCCGCAGGCCGTCAAACATCGAGGGGCGAAAAAGAGCAAGGGGATGTATTTCGGGCCGTTCGCCTCGGCGGGGTCGGTGAACCGGACGTTGCATCATTTGCAGAAAGTATTTTTACTGCGGAATTGCTCGGATTCTATTTTCGCGGCGCGGACGCGGCCGTGTTTGCAGTACCAGATCAAGCGGTGCTCGGCGCCATGTGTCGGCAAGGTTAGTGCGGAAGAATATCGCGCAACTGTCGAGGATGCGATTCAGTTTCTGTCAGGGAAATCGACGACGATTCAAGAGAACCTCGCCAAACAAATGACAGCCGCTAGCGAGGCCATGGAATACGAAAAGGCGGGGTCTTTTCGTGACCGGATCGCTGCGCTGACAGCGGTGCAATCCTCGCAAGGGATCAACCCGCAAGGCGTGGCCGAGGCAGATATCATCGGCCTGCATCAAGAAGGTGGGCAGGCCTGCGTGCAGGTGTTTTTCATCCGCGCAAACCAGAACTGGGGGAACCGTGCGTATTACCCAAGGACTGGCGCGGGGGCCGAGCCTGCCGAAATTCTGGAGGCCTTCATCGGGCAGTTTTACGGCAACAAGACGCCGCCGCGATTATTGCTGTTAAGCCACGAAGTCGAGAATGCCGATTTGCTGGAAAATATTTTGACCACACAGCTCGGGCGCAAGGTGGTGCTGTTGGTGCCGCAGCGGGGCGAGAAACGTAATCTCGTTGAGGGGGCAGAGCGGAACGCACGCGAGGCGTTGGCGCGCAAGATGTCCGAAACCGCGACGCAGGCCAAGCTGTTGGCGGGGCTGGCTGAGGCCTTCGGGCTGGATAAGCCGCCTGAACGCATCGAAATTTACGACAACAGTCATATATCGGGCACCAACGCGGTTGGTGGTATGGTGGTTGCAGGGCCGGAAGGTTGGATGAAATCCAGTTACCGCAAGTTCAACATCAAGAATACCGACCTGTCGCCGGGCGATGATTTTGGCATGATGCGCGAGGTTCTGGACCGGCGTTTCAGGCGGTTGTTAAAAGAAGATCCGGACAAGAAAACCGACCTGTGGCCGGACTTGTTGTTGATTGACGGCGGGGTTGGGCAGGTTTCGGCTACGGTTTCGGCACTGGCGGCGCTCGGGGTCGAAGGGGTGGCGATTGTCGGGGTGGCCAAGGGCGAGGATCGTGATGCGGGCAAGGAAATGTTTTACAAACCCGGTCAGCGCCCCTTTGCCTTACCCTACCGCGATCCGGTGTTGTACTTTGTGCAACGCATGCGCGACGAGGCGCACCGGTTTGCCATTGGCGCGCACCGCGCTCGACGGGCAAAGGCGGTTGGGGCGACCCCGCTGGACGAGGTTCCGGGTGTCGGGGCCACGCGCAAGCGGGCGCTGCTGGCGCATTTCGGCTCGGCCAAGGCGGCAACGCGTGCTGGATTGGCGGATTTGAAGGCTGTTGACGGAATTTCGGATGCCTTGGCAGAAAGCATCTATGGCTTCTTTCATAGCGGCGATTAATCCGTTAAGAATAGCGAAACGAATAGGAGATATCATGCGCTGGAACATACCAAATATCCTTACGGTCATGCGTTTACTGGCGGCGCCGGGCGTACCGATGGCGTATTTGATGTTTCCAAGCCCGATGGCGGATTGGGTTGCATTGATTTTGTTTGTGGGGGCGGCGCTGACGGATTTCCTCGACGGGTATCTGGCGCGTAAATGGAACCAGACCAGCAAGTTTGGTCGTATGCTGGACCCGATCGCCGACAAGGTGATGGTGATGATCGCACTGGTGGTGATTGTATCGCTGTCGTCCGGCAATTTGCTGGTCGTTTGGCAATGGCAGGATTTCCTTATCCTGATTGCTGTCTCGGCGATTATGTTTCGCGAGATTTTTGTGTCCGGCCTCAGGGAATTCCTTGGCGCGAACGCATCTACCCTTCAGGTGACAAAACTGGCCAAGTGGAAAACGACGTTTCAGATGGTTGCGGTCATAGCATTGCTGTTGGGACACATGCTGCAATTCTATGTGGTCGGCAGTATGTTTGGCATGGATGGCGACTATGCATGGGCCGTGGTCGGCGGCGAAATTAAGGACGACAGCAATTTATGGCTGCTCTTCCAGTCCTTCAAAATCGTGACATATGCGGGTTTAGGCTTGCTTGTGCTGGCCGCGCTGCTGACATTAACAACCGGATTTGATTATTTCCGTAAAGCGTTGCCGTTCCTGAAGGAGGAGACATGATGCAGGTTTTGTATTTCGCATGGGTTCGTGAACGCATTGGTGTGCCACGGGAAGACGTTGAAACTTCGGCTCAAACCGTGGCGGATTTGGTGGCCGAGTTGCGTGGGCGCGAGGAACGCTACGATCTGGCATTCTCGGATATGAGCGCCATTCGCGTCGCCTTGGATCAGGAGCTGTCGGATATGAGTGCCTCGTTGGCGGGTGTGCGCGAAGTGGCGTTTTTTCCACCTATGACGGGGGGCTAGGATGTCCGTGAGCGTGCAGGCCGACGACTTTGATGTAGGCGCCGAGATAATCGCGCTATCGGCAGGGCGCACGGACATCGGTGCTGTGGTGACCTTCACGGGGCTGGTTCGGGATATGGCGGGTGGTAAACCCATCTCGGATATGGAGCTGGAGCATTATCCCGGCATGACCGAAAAAGCGTTGGAGAAAATCGAGGCAGAGGCAAACGCGCGTTGGGATTTACAAGCGAGCCGGATCATCCATCGTTATGGAAAACTGACACCGGGCGCGCAGATCGTTCTGGTCGCAACCGCATCACCGCACCGCGGGGATGCTTTCGAGGCGGCTGAATTTATCATGGATTTTCTGAAATCCCGCGCGCCTTTCTGGAAGAAAGAGGGCACGGCAGACGGTGGCAAATGGGTTGATGCGCGCGATGCGGACGAGGATGCGTTGAACCGCTGGTCCTAGTGTCCGCGTAGTTCTTCGACTTCGGTACGCCAAGCCTCGGATTCGGTGCGCCACTGTTCGCTTTCGCGCCGCGCGGCCCCCAACCCCGTCATGGCTGCATCAAGTTCGGCATGCAATTGGCTTTCGCGATTACGTGCGCTGCTTTCGACCTCGCTCAAACGGGTTTCGGCGGCGGTTTGTGCTGCCTCGGCTTCGCGCATGCGGGCGACGACCTCGTCTGATGCCATGGGGCCAGTGGTGTTCATCCGGTCAAAAAACCAGCGCAGGGTCCAGCCGATGATGACGGCCGCGACCAGTGCCGAGCCAATAATCAGAGTTAAATCAGTTCTGTCCATCTGTGGTTTCCTCTAGCAATTTGAAAGCGATACGTCGGTTGTCCTGACGGCCTTCTTCGGTCTCGTTGTCGGCAATCGGCTGGCTTTCACCATAACCTACGGCGGTGACCTCGCCCAGCAACATGTTTCGCGCCAGTAGCGAATCCAGCACAGCATCGGCACGGTGTTGGCTTAGATTGAGGTTCATTTCCTCGCGACCCTGACTATCTGTATGCCCGCCAATCTCGAAGGCAGCATGTTTACAGCGGTTAAGGATTGTTGCGATTTGGTTAATGGTTTTCACGGATGCAGATTCGATCACCGCCGAGGAAGGTGCAAATAGAATTTGGTTTTCTTGCAACAGTGCAGAAATCTCGGCCTCGCATTCTTTGGCATCGGGTAGATCTTCGATTACGGGTTCGGGAATGTTTTCCTCGACCACGATTGTGAACCTTGCTCCGGCTCCGAACCCGATTTCGAGCTTGCTTAGAATCGCGTCGTAAAGCCCTTCGGTTTCGCCCGTTCCTGTAACCGCAACCGAATCTTCGGTGACGTTGATGTCGCCTTTGGTCAGCATCGCCAAAACTTCCAAGGCAACCAGTTGGCGCGATGTCCAGCCGTGCGGGGCGAAGTTGGCAATTTTGCTGATGTCATTGACCTTGCCATAGCCAAACTTGGCCTCGGCATAGATCAACAAAGTCCGTTTTGAGATCTCGTCAATGGTCACGCCTTCCAGAACAACGCTTCCATCCTTGCGAAGCTGGGCATGGAAGCGTGGGCGGGTTTCACTGCCGGCAACAATCTCTGCTTCGGGCAGCGCCGCTTGCAACGAATAGGCTTCGGGCAATGCCTTCTGCAACGATTGTACGATGGCGTTAAACGTCTGCGCATCGAACCCAAGGGGGCCGGTTAATGTAACGCCCGAATCCTGCATTTCGAAAATGCCGCCACCCATGTTGGCCACGGCATCCATCCCTGCAACCGCGACTTCGGACCAGCTTTCGGTCGGTGCTCCGATACCGATTTCACAGGCCGAAGTATCAGGCGCGCCAAGGCGTTTTGCGGCCGTGACAATGCGCTCTTCGCCATCGGGTGTCAGGGCATAGCAACGCAGCGTCGTGTCGGTTTCGCTGACCGTAAACGTTAACGTATAGGGTGCGAATATTGGCCGAGGGGCCGTTATGTCGATCGATAAAATCACCCCTTCGGGCTTCAGCGATTGTAGCTCTCGTTGCAGCCGCTGTTTCTCTGCGTCGCTTTTGACAACAGCGGTTACAATAACTTCGCCAGCCAAAATGCTGATTTTGGCGCGCTCCACCCGTATCATGATTTCTGCACCTAATTGTAGGGCAGCATCCCATCCTTTGGGCGCGGGCCATGCCGTGGATTCTTTCATGTCGATAAGGGAAACGCCATCAATTCCGGCAATGAAATCGTGGATAATATCACTCTCAGTTTCACTTGGTGTGATCCCGATTAACGAGACGTCTGTGCCGCTGCGAAGGATTTCCAAGGCGAAACGAGGGGCAATGACGGGGATGCTTTCCTCCACGTCCATCAAGTTGCGAATGCGGGCTATCGAAACCACACCGGAAATAGCATCGAGGGCCTGAATACGTTTGCGCTCATCCGGCGCGGTACCGGTCAGGATCACGATGGTTCCATCCGTTTCGATCTGTGCCCAGCTTTGGCCGGACGCAATCAGCGCGGATTTCGAATTTCGTTCAGTCGTGTCTTCCAGCGTGGCCACAGCGAAGGTGGCAACCAGCGCGGCGGCGGCGGCGCTTGCTAGAAATCCGGCTGTGGCAAAAGCAATGGCGGCAGGGCGCATGGGACCTCGGAGTCGTTTGGTTGGCTGTTTCTACGTGATGAAAACGTGCAGGGCAACAGGCTGTCGGCTAGTTTACAGGATTGCGGCGATTCCGATGATGGCAGCGGCAATCAATCCGGTATCGCGGTTGGAGCGGAACAATTTCAAGCATACCTCCGGGTTGTCGATATCGAGGCGGCGCATTTGCCAAAACATATGCATTCCAAACGCCCAAGCTGCTGTAATGCCGAGCATTAGTGGGGTTGGCGGGCCGCTGGAAAGGGCGAGAATAGCCGCGAGTGCCATCAAGCTGACGGACAGAACCATGAATACAAACAGGTATCGCGGTGTTGCATCGGCGAACAATCGCGCAGTGGATTTTACACCGATCAAAGCGTCGTCGTCTTTGTCTTGGTGGGCATAAATGGTATCGTAGAACAACGTCCAGGCGATGCCGGACAGGTAAAGCAACACGGCCGGCCATGCCAGACTGCCGGTGTGTGCCGACCATGCCAGCAATGCGCCCCAGTTGAAGGCGATGCCCAAGAACACCTGCGGCCACCATGTGAAGCGCTTGGCGAACGGGTAGAGAGCCACGGGGATCAGCGCCGCGATGCCCAGAAATATTGTAAAGGTGTTGAATGTCAGCAGGATGCCGAAGGCGATCAGCATTTGCACTGCCAACCAGACAACCGCCTGTTTCACCGTCACTTGGCCCGATGGCAGCGGGCGGGATTTGGTGCGTGCGACCTGTGCGTCGAACTTGCGATCCGAAATGTCGTTCCAAGTGCAGCCCGCGCCGCGCATCAGGAAAGCGCCGATCGCGAAACCGATTGCGATCCATATGTCGCTCAGGGAACCACCAGCCGGATCACCAGCAACCGCCAGCCCCAATCCCCACCAACCGGGGAGGAGCAATAACCACGTGCCAGCAGGGCGATCCGCGCGCGAAAGCCGCAGGTAGGGCCGTGACCAGCGGGGCGCAAAACGGTCCACCCAATTTAGCGAAGTCGCATCGGCAACTCTTCCATCTTGGTCTTGTTCGGGCATATGATCGTCTGAATTCATAAAGGGCATACCACATGGCTAGGAAACGCGCGAAAATCAGGCTCTTTGTAGAGGGTTCATTGGGGGCGGGGCAAGGGATTGTCGTCACCAAAGAGCAGGCGAATTACCTGTTCAACGTCATGCGCCTGAAAACCGGCGATAATGTGCTGCTTTTTAATGGCCGCGATGGCGAGTGGCAGGCCGAGGTTGTCGAGGCTGGAAAACGGGCTGGAAAGCTGGCGTGTCGCGCCCAAACCGCGCCCCTGCAACGGCCGCCCGATTTGTGGCTGCTGTTTGCGCCCATCAAAAAGGCCCGCACCGCGTTTATCGTGGAGAAGGCGACCGAGCTGGGCGCGGCGCGAATTATGCCGGTGCTTACCGATTTTACGAATACGGACCGGATACAAACCGACCGCCTCCGAGCGTATGCGATGGAGGCCACCGAGCAATGCGGCGGTACGTTCATCCCCGAGGTCACCGATATTCAGAAGCTGGCGGATGTGCTGGATGACTGGCCCGAGGATCGCCGCATAATGTTTTGCGACGAAAGCCGCGCGGCGTTGCCTGTAGCGCAGGCTTTGGCCAAGGAAAAAGCTGGCAAATGGGCGATTGTGATCGGCCCCGAAGGTGGGTTCTCGCCAGATGAAATCGAACGCTTGCGCGGGATGAAACAGGTAACATCGGTAACCCTCGGCCCACGGATACTTCGCGCGGATACGGCGGCGGTGGCGGCCTTAGTGGCATGGCAAAGCGCGTTGGGCGATTGGGGATGACGGTCACGATACGCGAAGCTACCCGCGACGACACGTTGCGTTTGGAGGCGTTTCTGAAGCGCCGGATGGAGACCTCGATGTTTTTACGCAGTAACCTGCGGGATTTCGGGATCGGCAACAAAAAAGACGATTACGCCATGCGCTATTTTTTGCGCGAACGTGGTGGCGTTATTCTTGGCGTGGGGGCGATTGCGAACAGCGGCTCGTTGATGATGCAAGCGGTTGAAGGATTAGTCGAGATTGCGGAATTTATGCAAACTTCACTGCCCGACGACACAGTTTACAACTTCATCATTGGCGAATCTACGCAAGCCGAGGTCATGCGCAAGGCGTTTGGTCTGACCGACGCCCCGACTACGATGGATGACGTGGAACCGTTGTTTACTCTTAGCCTCGACCGCCTGATTACCCCTGCCATAAACGGCGCGATGTTGCGAAAACCCTTGCAGGGTGACATCGCGATGCTGAACGAATGGGGCTATGATTATCTGCTCGAAACGGGCCTTCGCGAAGCGGGCGAGGCGACGCGGCAAGCCGTTAAGGGGAACGTTGCGCGGAGTATAGATGCGGGAACGTTGCGTCTGCTAATCCGTAGCGGCAAGCCCGTCGCCCAAACCGGTTTTAACGCGGTTCTGCCAGATAGCGTCCAGATCGGCGGGGTTTATACGCCACCGGAATTCCGCCGCAACGGGTATAGCCGTCTCGCCGTCGCGATGCATCTGGCGGAAGTTCGCAAGACGGGTGTCAAAAAAGCCATCCTGTTTTCCGCCAATGAATATGCCTCACGGGCTTATCGCGGCATTGGCTTCGAGCAAATTGGTCACTACACTATCACCATATTCGCGCAGCCTGATCCCAAGGATTAACCATGCCTATTTTCCGCCCCGAAGCCATACAAACCATGAAACGGTGGCGTGAACCTGCGTTTGTCGCGGTGTTTTTCGCCCTGTCGGTCTGGTTTTTGTGGAAAGCCTTCGCGCAATCCAGCTGGATTTCCGGTGTGATCGGTTTGGGAATGGCTGGTGTTGTGGGCAGTATTCTCTACGTTTCTTATATGCGGGCCAGTATCGCCACGGGCTCGGACGGGCCCGGAATTGTTGAGGTGCGCGAGCGGGAAATCACCTACTTCGCCCCAGAAAACGGCGGCTCGGTGGAGCTGGATATGCTGCTTCGCCTACAACTCTCAACCCTTCCAAGCGCAATGGGGGACCGGAACTGGATATTGTGGTATCCGGGTGGTTCATTGGTTATTCCGACTTCAGCGGACGGCGCGGGCGCATTGGTAGAGGCTTTCGCGGCATTACCGAACCTTGGATACGATAAAATCGTGCGGGCAATGAAGGCAGAAACGCAAGAGATATTTACGATTTGGCAACGCGGTCAATAAAACGTCAAAACATGACTTGCGGTTGCGGACTCCGGCGCCTAAATCGATAGTTAGAACCTAAAACGGGAGTTCCTTAAATGTCGATACCTCAGTCCGGCGGTGGGCCGATCGAGCACCTTTCGCAACTAGCGGAATTTCTGTCCTCGGGATGCAAACCCAAAAGCGAATGGCGTATCGGTACCGAGCACGAGAAGTTCGGGTATTGCAAGGACACGTTGCTGCCACTTCCATACGAGGGCGCGCGTTCGATCAAGGCAATTCTTGAAGGTTTGCGCGACGAATTCGGTTGGGCCCCGCTGGAAGAAGCAGGCCAGTTGATCGGGTTGACCAAAGACGGTGCGAACGTCTCGCTGGAACCGGGCGGGCAGTTGGAGCTGTCGGGTGCGCCGCTGGAAAGCATCCACCAGACTTGCGACGAGGCCAACGAGCATTTGAAAGAAGTCAAAGCGGTCGCCGACAAGGTTGGCGCGCGGTTCTTTGGCATGGGGGCAGCCCCCGAATGGACCCACGAACAGATGCCGCTGATGCCCAAAGGGCGTTACAAGTTGATGGACGGCTATATGGCTGAAATTGACACGCATGGCACGCAAATGATGCGGCGCACGACGACCATTCAGGTGAACCTCGATTTTTCAAGCGAGCCGGATATGGTGCAGAAATTCCGTGTCGGTTTGGCATTGCAGCCGATTGTGACGGCGTTGTTCGCGAACTCTCCGTTCTTTGAGGGCAAGCTGACGGGCTATCAGTCATGGCGCGCACGGATTTGGCAAAACACGGATAATGCCCGCACGGGTATGTTGCCTTTCGTGTTCGAGGACGGCTTCGGGTTTGAGGCGTATGTGCAGTATGCCCTTGATGTGCCAATGTATTTTGTATACCGCGACGGGAAGTATATTGATGCGCTCGGCATGTCTTTCCGCGATTTTATGGCCGGTAAACTGCCAGCATTACCCGGTGAAATCGCCACCATGTCCGATTGGGCGGATCACCTGACAACGGCGTTCCCCGAAGCCCGGATCAAGCAATACATGGAAATGCGTGGTGCCGACGGTGGCCCTTGGCGTAAAATTTGCGCGTTGCCAGCCCTATGGGTCGGCATGATGTACGATCAAAACGCACTGGATGCGGCTTGGGATGTTTGCAAGGGCTGGACGGCGGAACAACGGGATCAACTGCGGTTTGATGTGGCCAAAGACGGCTTGCAGGCGCGGATTAATGGTCGCGAAGTATTGGATGTGGCCAAGGATTTATTGGCTATTTCGGAATCCGGTCTGAAGGCACGGGCCAAGCCCGGCGCTGGTGGTTTGATCCCTGATGAGACGCATTTCCTGAACGCTTTGCAGGAAATCGTGGACCGCGGTTATTCGCCAGCGAAGAAGCTGGAGCGCTTGTATAAATGCGAATGGGCAGGCGATATAAAACGTGTGTATCAGGAATACAGCTACTAACCAGCCGTCACGATCGCCGGACTGTAGGGGGATCCTCGGGCTGTCCGGCGAGACGTCAACTGGATCAGCTATAGCTTTCGGGTTTGGCTTGCTTGTGTCGGGGGCCGGTCCAAAACGG
>CAKZNY010000267.1 GCA_937132145.1 uncultured Paracoccaceae bacterium
CGAAGACATGACATATCTCGTTCAAATGGCGATGCTATTTGCCGGTATTGCAACGTTGTTCCAGACGGTTGGCATGGGCCCGATCGGGGCGCGTTTACCAATCATGCAAGGCACAAGCTTCGCGTTCGTCTCCGTTTTGGTGGTGATTGCTGCCAACGACGGCATGGCCGCGATGTTCGGGGCGATCATCATCGGTGGCATCTTCCACTTCTCGCTTGGTTCGGTGATCGGCAAAATCCGCTTCCTGTTCCCGCCACTTGTGACGGGCCTTGTTATCCTGACAATCGGTCTGAACCTCGTGGCTGTTGGCATTAAATACGCCGCCGGTGGTGCTGCGGATTTCCAGATGGCGGCTGACAGCTTCGGCTCGCTCGCGCATTGGGGTCCTGCCCTGACGGTGGTTTTCGTCGCCCTTGGCTTCAAATTCTGGACCAAAGGCACAATGTCTGCCGCCGCAATCCTGATCGGCCTGATCGCAGGTTACATCGTGGCGCTACTCTTCACCGATCTCGTCAGTTTCGGCAGCATCGGCAAAGCCAGCTGGGTATCCATCCCGAAATTCATGCCATACGGTTTTGAATTCAACATCGGCGCAATTGTTGCCGTTGTCCTGATCTCCATCGTTTCGGCAATCGAGACCGGGTGCGACACCAGCGCGACCACCAAAGGTGGTGCAGGGCGTGAAGCCACGGACCGGAAATCAGCGGAGCAACTTACGCGGACGGCCTTGGTTCCTTCGTTGCTGGCCTGTTTGGCGGTTTGCCAAACACTTCGTTCTCGCAAAACGCGGGGATTGTTGCAATGACAGGCGTCATGAGCCGCCACGTCGTGACAATCTCGGCCATAATCCTGATCGCGTCGGGTCTGATCCCGAAAATCGGTGCGCTCGTTTCCTCCATGCCTTTGCCGGTTCTGGGCGGTGGTGTGATCTTGATGTTTGGTATGATCATCTCCGCAGGTTTGAACATGCTGTCCGAGGTCAAAATGAACCGTCGCAACATGATCATCATCGCCGTATCCCTATCGGTCGGCCTTGGTCTTAGTCAGGTTCCGAGTGCCGTTCAACATGTCACCGGCACAATGAACACGCTGCTGATTTCGGGCCTGTTGCCAACCGCCGTCATCGCGATTGTTCTAAATCTGATCCTTCCACAAGAAGATTAAGGATTGATAAATACGATGCCGCCCTTTCCATGAGAGGGCGGCATCGCTATGTCTAAACGCTGAACCGGAGGCCTTCTATGCAGTTTCAAAACGA
Source organism: uncultured Paracoccaceae bacterium (assembly GCA_937132145.1). Lineage (GTDB taxonomy): Bacteria > Pseudomonadota > Alphaproteobacteria > Rhodobacterales > Rhodobacteraceae > NORP23. Next base: position 1,259 of record CAKZNY010000267.1, read on the forward strand.
TCCCGCCAAAATGTCCGAAGCAACTTTCGTCGAGCAATTCGGCGGCGTTTACGAACATTCCCCGTGGGTCGCGCAAAAAGCGTTCGCGGATGGATTGCCGCTAGGCGTCGAGCCGTTAACCACAACCCTTCGCGCAATTATCGAAGCCGCTGGTGAACCCGCTCAACTAACACTCCTTCTTGCGCACCCTGATCTGGCCGGCAAACTAGCCAAGACCGGCGCGCTAACTGTCGAGAGCACGTCCGAACAGGCAGGTGCCGGGCTTGATGAGTGCACAGCCGCCGAATTTGTGGAATTCACTGCCCTCAACAACACGTACAAAGCCAAATTCGGCTTCCCCTATATCTTTGCGGTCAAGGGTCGGCACCGTGTTGAAATTCTGGATAATTTCCGTTCCCGCGTGGACAATTCCCCTGCGAAAGAATTCCGCGAGGCGCTCGATCAGGTCCACCAAATCGCGCGCCTTCGATTACGGGCGATGTGTGATCCCGCATCAAGTGAGGGATAGCCTTTCGGGCTACTTCGTCCCGTACATCCGGTCGCCCGCATCACCAAGACCGGGCAGAATATAGCCTATCTCGTTCAGACGCTCGTCCAGTGACGCCGTAACAATCGGCACATCGGGATGCGCTTCTTTCATCCGCGCAACGCCCTCGGGTGCGGCCAGAAGACATAAGAAACGAATGGTCTTGGCGCCCGACGCTTTCAGCAAATCAATCGCCGCCACGGCGGAATTTCCCGTCGCCAGCATAGGGTCCACGGCAATCACCACGCGCTCGTCTAAATGGGCTGGAACCTTGTAGTAATACTGCACCGGCTTCAGTGTTTTCTCGTCGCGGTAAAGCCCGACGAACCCGACACGTGCCTCTGGGATCAGCTCCAGAACGCCATCCAGCAGCCCGTTCCCTGCGCGCAAAATCGAGATCAGTGCCAGCTTGCGACCTTCCAGAATCGGTGCGTCCATCACGACCAGCGGCGTTTCAACCTTCTTGGTCGTCATTGGCAGTTCCGATGTGATTTCATACGCCAGTAACTGGCTGATTTCGCGCAGCAATTGACGGAACAGACCGCTGGGCGTGTCTTTGTTCCGCATCAGAGAAAGTTTATGCTGCACTAACGGATGTTTAACGATTGTTAAGTGTTCGTTCATCATTGTCCTAATTCCCTATTCAAATTTCGCCATCAGGCGTTGCCGAGTCTTATCGTCGCAAAACGCTGCCTGCATTGCGGTGCGGTTTATAGCCTTAAAATCAGCCAGACCCCACCCGAATGTTTCATGCAACTTGCGATATTCCCGTGTCATATCCGTATAAAAATACGGAGGGTCATCCGTTGAAACCGTCACCGGAACGCCCGCTTTTCGAAGTTTCTCAATCGGGTGATCGCCCCACGTCGGGTACACATTCAACGCGATATTCGAGCCTGGGCAAACCTCCAAAACGATCTGCTCTTCGACCAATCGTGCGATCAAATCAGCATCCTCTATCGCGCGAACGCCGTGCCCGATCCGTGCAACGTTAAGGAAATCGAGCGTCTCGCGGACGCTTTCCGCCCCACAAATTTCACCGGCGTGGCTGGTCAAACCCAGCCCTGCCTCGGCCGCAATTTCGAAAGATTTGGAGAAATCCGCTGCATGCAAATGCCGCTCCTCGCCGCCCATCCCGTATCCGGTCAGCAAGCCACCCGCCGTCAAAGCCGTAATCTTCGCTGTTTGAACGGCCTTTTCAGGCCCGAAATGCCGGATGCAGGTGGAAATAAATCGCGTCTCGATCCCGTGTTTAGCCTTGCCGTTTTCAGCCCCCACAGTCATCGCCGCAAGGTAATCTTTCCACGCCTCCAGATCCCCGCCACCGCAGAAATCCGGTGAAAGAAACATCTCTGTATAGATCACGCCATGCGCTGCACTTACGTCCAAAACCGCCTCGGTCAAACGCCGGAAATCATCGGGCGTTTGCAAAACGGAACACGCGGCCTCGTAGGTTTGCAGAAATTCCGCAAAATCTTTCCAGACATAGCTGCCGTCATCTTTGAAAATCTTCGATAAATCTACGTTTTTTTCAGCAGCCAACATACGGATAAAATCCGGCGGTGCGGCGCCCTCGATGTGCAAATGCAACTCGGTTTTTGGAACTTCGGTCCAATTAATCATAAAAAGCTCCTGCCATGACGCCCGGGGGCAAGCCCAAGATGCGCCGCAATTGTTTCGCCAATATCGGCCATGCTGACCAGCCCGATTTCGCGGTCCTCCAGCCCCGGAGAAACGCATAAAACCGGCACCCTTTCGCGGGTGTGATCCGAACCCTGCCAAGTCGGATCATTACCGTGGTCCGCCGTTATTATCAACAAATCTCCGGCCCTCAAAGCGCCGGTTATTTCCGGCAACCGCGCATCAAACGCCTCTAGCGCGCGGGCGTACCCCGATACATCGCGCGGGTGGCCGTAAAGGCTGTCGAATTCCACCAGATTGGTGAAAATTAAATCGCCATCCACCGCCTCGGCCATGAAATCCAGCAGGTCATCGACTAATTCCAGATCGGGTTTACCTTTTCTTAACTTTGTAATGCCACGATGGGCAAAAATATCACCTATCTTGCCTACCGCCAGAGTGCGCCCGCCAGCTGCTACTACACGGTCACAGATAGTATCCTCGGGCGGTTCAATCGCCAGATCTTTACGGTTGATCGTTCGCGTGAAGGTTTCCGCTGATTCCCCAATGAATGGGCGTGCGATAATACGGCCGACCACCATGGGATGGAAAATTTCGGCGGCAATCACGCAAATTTCGTACAAACGCTCCAACCCGAAGTGCGCCTCGTGGGCGGCGATCTGGAACACGCTGTCGGCAGAAGTATAACAAATCGGTTTACCTGTGCGGATATGTTCCGCGCCCAATTTTCGGAGGATTGGCATGCCAGACGCGTGGCAATCGCCGAGTATTCCCGGAATTCCCGCACGTTGCACAAATTCTTCGATCTTGTCCGTCGGAAACGCGGGCACGGTTTTAGGAAAGTAATGCCACGCAAACGGCACAGGCACGCCGGAAATTTCCCAATGGCCCGTGGGCGTGTCTTTACCTTGCGAGACCTCGGTCGCCGCGCCGTAAATCCCGACGCCCCCCGCATTCAACCCCGGCGCGGCATGGCCCGAGGCCAATCGTATGGCGGCCCCAAGCCCCAAACGATCAAGGTTTGGCAGCGATAACGGGCCGCTCCGCCCCTCCTCGGCCGAACCATTCGCGCATGCATCGGCGATATGGCCCAAGGTGTTGGAACCCTCATCCCCGAATTGCGCCGCGTCGGGTGCGCCGCCGCAACCGACCGAATCCAGCACCAGAATTAATGCGCGCGCCATCCCTACTTCGCTTCCAGATGTTCTTTGTCAAAACCGGCGGGCAGCAGGTTACCGATTGTAATTTTTTCGATGTCACCGTCCAAATCGGCCAAATATACAGGGGTGTCCGCCGACGCGAACTCTGAAATTTTTTGCCTGCAACCACCACAAGGGGATACTTTTGCCGCGCCGCCAGCGACGACCAGAATTTCCGAAATTTCGGTTTCACCATCAGCAATCATCGCGGCAATCGCCCCCGCTTCCGCACAGGTCCCCTCGGGGTAGGCTACGTTTTCGACATTACAGCCTACATAAATCTTCCCCGAAGCACTGCGGATGGCCGCCCCGACTTGAAAATTTGAATACGGCGCATACGCTTTTTTGCGCACCGCCACCGCAGCTTTGAAAAGGTCCATAAGGAATCCCTCGTAAAATATCAGGTTCAGATACCGAGTATAGATCAGCCGATATTTTGGGCAAGGGAATGCACCGGAAATTCTACCTTTTGGTCAGGTTTTATCCCAGCTTTCCTTTTTGCGATACAATGTGGAGGGCGAAACATCCAGCAACCGCGCCGCTTGCGGGATAGACCCGTCGCAAAATTCGATCGTCGCCTCGATGAAATCCCGCTCCAATGTGGCAAGCGGTGTGCCAATAAATGCCGCGATATTATTTGACCGCCCCTCAACACGCATTGCATCCAGAGCACCAACCGCGGCCGTGTCGGCACGGGTTGAATTCTTATGCGGCATCGTCACTTCGGAGGGCAACATTTCGGGTAAAACAATTGGTCCGTCGTTCAAAACCACAACATTGCGGATTGCATTCATCAACTGTCGAACATTCCCCGGCCACGCCATTGCCATAAATATATCACGCACTTCGGGGCTGAACCCTGTGAAATTCTTACCTTCCTCGGCGGTGAATTTCGCCAGAATTTCGTCGGCAATCTGCATGATATCTTCGTCCCGTTCACGTAACGGGGGCAGATGAATGGGCACCACATGCAGGCGGTAAAATAGATCTTCGCGAAAGCGCCCGGCCCGAACCTCGGCCAAAGGATCGCGGTTGGTCGCGCAAACAATCCGCACATCAACCATATGTGCCTTCGTCGCACCGACCGGCTGAATTGACGAAGTTTGCAAAAACCGTAGCAGTTTGGTTTGCAGGCTCAGGTCCATCTCGCATATTTCATCGAGGAAGAGCGTCCCTCCGGCCGCCGCTGCCGCCGCCCCCTTCTTATCCGCAATCGCCCCTGTGAAAGAGCCTTTCAGATGCCCGAAAACCTCGGATTCCAGCAATCCACGCGGGATCGCGCCGCAATTCAGGGGCACAAAAGGGCCGCTAGAGCGGTTGGAAACATCGTGGATGGCTTGGGCGCACAGCTCCTTGCCGGTACCACTTTCGCCGGTCACAAAAACCGTGGCAGTGGAGCGCCCGATGTTGCGCACCATTTTATAGATTTTCTGCATGGCCTCCGACGAACCGATGAAACCCTGAAACTCGCCGGCGTCATCTTGCCTGCCGGTTTTTTCAACATCGATCGCTAAAGCCTTCTGGGCATTTTCAACCGCAGAAATCAGACGGGTTTCATCAAACGGCTTAACAAGAAAATCAAACGCGCCTTGCCGCATCGCCTCGACCGCGCGATTAATCGAGCCGTTCGCCGTGATCACAATAATCTTGATGTCGGGTTGCGCCGCGATAAATTCGGCCATCAACTCCATGCCGTCACCATCGGGCAAAAGCAGGTCCAGAAGTACGATTTTATGTTTGCTTTTCGCGAATTTCTCGCGGGCCTCACTAACCGAAAATACGCATTCGGCGTGATGTCCGGCTTTGCGAATTACCGCCTCGTATACCATTGAAAGCGTGGGGGTATCCTCTACCAGAAGTATTGGGCGGGCCATATATCTAACCTGTTTTTTCGTTGTTCAAGAACACCACAACCTTCGAGATACCTTTAATGCACTGCAAGTTCAACGGTTGAGCTGTTTGTTTATCAGCCGCCCGCGCTGCCCCGTTCAAATCTTGCGCCAGACGTTGCAAATTCGTAGCCCCGATTGCGCCTGCAACGGAAATCATAATGTGGCTGTGGCTGCGCCAATCCGTGTAGTTTTCCTCAGCCTCGGCCCTAATCAACCCCTTTTTTATGGTATCGAAGTCGATCACGACTTTCCCCAGAAAATCCTCCAGAAAATCCGGGCCGATCGTCTTGGCAATAGCTTCGTAAATTGCACGATCAACATACCCGATATCATCAATCGCCGCCTCAATCTGCGTACCTTTCGCGGGAAGCGTGGCAGGCGTGCCATGCACATACTCCAAAATCTGGTGCCCAAGCGATGCAATGCCGGAAATCGGTTTCGGGATAAGCCCGTCCGCCCCCGCCGCATCAATTTTCTCGCGGTGATCTTGCATAACATATGCCGTCAGAGCGATCATCGGGATGCCTGATTTAGCGTCTTTCCGCGCCCGAATTTCGCGCAGTACTTCCAGACCGGATTTCCGTGGCATCTCGATATCCAGCAGCACCACGTCGAAATCTTCCTTATCGAACATCGCCAGAGTTTCGATCCCGTCGGATGCCACCTGAAACTTCGCGCCCATGCTTTTCAACATCTGCGTAACCACCAACTGGTTGGTGACATTGTCCTCGGCCAGCAAGATATTCAGATGGCTGAGGTCGGGCAGCGCCTCGATATGCGGCGGCGGAGGCTTGCTGGCAATTGATACAGACGGAAACGTCACCGTTACACACGCCCCGCTGCCTTCGTTGTTTTTCACCGAAATCGTTCCGCCAGCCTCGATCACCAGCATTTTTGAAATATACAATCCCAGCCCCGACCCCTTTCGCGGGGAGTTTTTGGGGCGGCCTCGGTACTGGAACAACATGGCCAGCGCGGAATCACTAAACCCCGGGCCAGAATCCGTTATCGAGATCACAACGTTCCCACCACGGCTTATCACATTGACGGCAATATCGCCGCTTTGTGAGAACTTGATCGAATTACCGATCAAATTGTTGAAAATACGGTGAAATCTTATGCGATCAATAACATTCAGCGCTTCAACACTGCGGGAAACGTTCACATCTATACTAATGCCAGCACTTTTGGCCTGATCTTGCCACCGCTGCACCAGCAGCATGATTTCTTCAGGAACATTCAACTCGGTGGACGGTTTTATCGCCTCACCCTCGCCGAAAACCAGTTTCAGCAAGTCGTTCAGCAGTGCGGCCGAGGTTCTTGCGCGGCTCAAGCGGTCCTGCACATCCTCCGAAAGCCCCTCGTCATCGATCAACTCAAGGTTTCCGAGCAGTCCGAACATTGACGAGCGCACATCATGTGCCAACAAGGCGAACCCTTCGTCTCCTGGCCCATCACGCGATTCTGCCTTGAAACGACTTACTTTGTTTATCTTTTCAGACTTCATAGTTCGCTCGCAGCTGATTCGCATTCTGGGAATGATACAGCATTCTACCCAAGGTTGTTAAGGGTTGATTATCCAAGCCTCGATAATTTCTGCTTTGCAGGGTATCAGGCTGCCCGTTTGCCAACAATGTCACGAAGCTCGTGAAAATTCAACGGCAAGTTCACTATGAAATCAAAGGCGTCTTTATCTATCGGCGTACCCAATGCTATCAGGTATGCCGGTGGAGTGATTTCGCGCGCCTGCGATAAAAATTCATTCTCGGCGGCGCTTCCGGCCTCGATCAGAACAATATGCACGGAGTTTTCATCGCCATCATGCACAAAATTCACGTCGACACCAACCAAGGCAGCACGACAAATCGCGGCCATAGCGTCGGTGCTTGATAGAACCTCGACATTCAACGCCGTCGCCACGAATTCTTCGACCGGTATCGAAACAATCACCGAAATCCGTTCGCCTGCGGGGTTGTCCACGCGCAAACTTCCTTGCATCACCTCGATAAAGCCTCGCGCAATTGCCGGACCGAGGGCATCGGTCGTAAACGATTCCCCCGTCCGATCCTCCTCGCCGAGTATCAAATTCGGCGTCCACGCCCCGCCGTCCGACGAATACTCGAACGACAGCGTCACCAATAACGCACCACCCTCGAAGGAAAACTCCATCTCGGCATCCCGCACGCCGGCAGTTTCGACAATATACTGCGCGAGATGGCTGAAAGCCTGACGAAGTCTGCGAAAATCCCCCTGCAAGTGCTGCGGACACCCTTTGGTTACCGAAACCGAAAACGTCACACCTTCCCGCCTGGCCAACGGTGCAAATTGTTCACGCACGGCAATCGCCAACTGCTTGATCTCGAAAGGCTCTATATCAAGGTGCAGATCGTCGGAATGCAAAGCGCTGAAATCCAGAATATCCGCCAACAGGTCCACCATTTTCTGGCCGGATTGTTCCGCCTGCTCAATCAGGCGAACCTGACTGTTCTGCACCGCACTTTGCTTTGACAAAGCCAGCAATCCCAGCACGCCATTCATAGGTGTGCGTAATTCATGGCTCATCATTGTCAGGAATTTCGATTTGGCACGACTGGCCTTGTCGGCCGTGGCCGCAAGCTTCAGATTGGTATCCGCAAGACGCTTGTAGCGCATACTTTCACGATTGATATACGCGAGCGACGCAAGCGCTATTGCAATCGCCAGACCGTTCAACAGCAACGTATGAATAACGCCGGATTGCAGTTGTTCGCGAATTTCGCGCCCCCGCACCTCTTCGCCCAGAGTAACCATGCGACTGAACGTTCGTAACTCATCAGCGTAATGCCTGAATATCTGCAACAATTCCACGACTTCCGCATTGTCGTTTTCCGCCAATCCGACAATCCGGCGGTCGACAATTTTCATATCGGAAAACAACCGTGAAATGATTTCGGTTTCACGGTCATACACCCTTAACCGCTCGCCGATGCCGCCCTGATTGAAGATCGCGATCCTGCTCCAAAGGATATCAAAGCGGTTGTTTACATCGGCCGCGTCAATCCCTGACTCTACAATCTGGAATTGGATAAGGGCCTCGCGAAACCTGCCCAACTCCTGTTCCAACTGGTAGGAGGCCCATGTAATATCCTCTAGACTGGCGGCCTGCATAGCAGCCACGTCTTTGCGAAAGGCCTTGTAGCCAACGATCGCAAGACTGATGGCCGCAAGGAAAACGGCCAAAACCACAAAACGTGGGAGGCCGACTACCTTCACAATGCTTCAACCTTGATCAACTGCCAGATCAATCGGTCATTATACACGCGATCCTGCAATTCAACATTATCGCTCATGGGGTAAATCACCCAGATCGGCCCTTTGTCCCGGATAGAGAGCCTCACGCCATTTTGGGACATGGCGAAAATCACGTCGAAGTCCAAAATATCCGACATCGGCACCTCGACCGCATAATCGTTAACAGCGATAAAGTGCAGCATCTCGATTTCCGAGGCGTTCAGCAATGCAATCACATCACGCGCCAGCGGGCCTGTGAACTCGGCCAACCCGTCCACAAATTCGTTTTCGGTGTGCACCGTGAATTGGTCCATTGCCAACAGATCGTCTTCTGTCAATTCAATGACAACACCGTCCGAGACATTCGTTAAACTAAGGTACACTTCACCACCGGCGCTTGCTGCGCTGGCGTAGAAGAAAGTAAGAACAAAAAGACCACTTACAAAACGCCTCACGACAGTTAACAAACTATTCATGATTTACACTCCTATATCTGTTGAATTTACTTGCAA
>CAKZNY010000268.1 GCA_937132145.1 uncultured Paracoccaceae bacterium
ACCCACAAAAGAGCGATCGTTCACAATGGCGATTGTTCTTAGTGCAACCATGGTAAGGGAATGCACGCTGGTTCAACAAATAGGAACGGTCAATGGTTGGGGCCATTCAATTCCCTCGAACAAGCCAACAAGGTCGCGAAATCTACTGGGCGTGACGAAATCCGATCCTGCCAAAACTGCGTTTGAAAACGAAAGTAGAAAAAGGCGACGCGATTCCATTGCACATTTTGTCACAATTTCCGAGTGACAACATGGTGACACCGGGCACTTGTTTTTTGGTGACAACATAGGTCAGAGGTAATGGATTACCACGTAACCCATTCTAAAATATATCAAAGATAATCTGGAAAATGGTACCAGCGCCCCGGATTGAACGGGGGGCCTCTTGATCCACAATCAAGCGCTCTAACCAACTGAGCTACGCCGGCACATAACGAAAACTTCGTATGGCGGGGAAGTAATGAGGTTTGGGTGTTTGGTCAATACCGAACTGGCGAGATTTGGCCGTGCTCAGGGTTTTTTTCGCAGGAAGAAAATCAAAGCGCCGATTATGGCCACTCCGAGGATCGCTTCGCTTGAAACGGCTGACATGAACAGGCTGATATTTGTGATGACCGAAATTACATATGGGCCCGCGTCTTCCCCCAGCAAAAGATAAACGATGACAATAAATCCGACGAGCACGAGTCCGGTTTCGGCAACTTTTAACAGTACCGTTTTAACCGATTGTAAAGCGTTCAGGATTTTTTGCATTATTTCGATCCTTTATAGGTCCGGGGGAAGATGTTCTTAACTACTTGTTGAACAGGTATAGTACCACGCCAACTGCGATCAGGCCTGGCAATCCGGCGCCGCCCAGCTCAGCGATAAGTAATGTGATGTTGCCAACAACATCGCCCAGGAATGCCATGTTGCCTGCGCCAACCAGTAGCGATGCAACAATTGCTAATCCGAGTAGTGCAATCCCGATTTCAGTGAGATCGCCAACAGATTTTTTGATCTTGTCTATCATTAGATTCCCTCATTTTTTTCAGTTCGAGCAAACACCGGATGGCGATGCTAGGTCGGATGCAATCGGCGGAAAATCGCTCGGTCAAGGAAAAATGCAATTGACACCACTATATGTGGGGTAAAAGCAACGATGTTGCGCAAGATGTCGTGGGTTTGTCTATTTATTGCGGGAAAACCCAACGCGAACACCCCATTAACGTGTATTTTGCGGGGTTCATTGGATAATTTTGAATGATCCACAACAGTTCCCCTTGAAGATTATTGCTGGCCAAAGTAGCCATGCTTCAACCAAGGAGAAGAATTATGGGTATTAACAGCGAAAGCGATGTTTCTGCGAATTTGCAAATTGGCCCTACCGATCAGGGCATGGTGCGGTTGTTCATTGATACTGGCAAGATAGAAATTCCGCTGGATTTCGAACCGGAAGAAGCCGAAGAGATCGCGGACGAGTTGCGTGCCGCAGCAGTTCGCGCTCGTGCAGTGACGTCAAAAGGCAAATAATCAATCCGCCAATACACCCAGTGCATTGAGCCGATCGAGATATCGTTTCGCCTGCATTTGCGGTGTAAATCTGGTGCGCAGAAGTTTTTGACCTAATAACGCTTTGATTTTGGCTTTTAACGGATTGCCCCGCACGTCGCGCATCGCGTTTGCCAGCGCCTCTACGTCGATTTCGGCCCATTGGGCGTTTTTCAGGGGGGCGATCGTCTCCCCTATGCCGGTGTTAACCAGTTTGTAGGGCACGGGGTAGGCCGTGTCATGCGAGCAAATTTCTTGCGTGCCGGAATAATCGGTGACGATCACAGGGCGGGCGTACCACAGCGCGTATGCGGGGATATACCCGAACCCCTCGGCACGATGCGGCGAGACGATGCAGTCGGCCCGCTTTATCAGGGCAAGCAGATCGTTGAAAGGCAACATGCGTTCATCCACGATCACGCGTGGATCGCGTTGTGCAATGGCCCTGATCTGGTGCATTTGACCATTCGGATCCCCCCAATGCGACGGATCGACTGGAGTAGTTTTTATGATCAGGCGCACATTTGGCGCGTTCGGGAAGGCTGCTAAAAACGCCTGAACTGCGGCCAGAGGATTTTTGCGTTCGACCGAGGAGTGCGCGTCAAAGCACATCAATATCACGTGGTGACTGGCGTTGATGTCGTATTGTGCCATGCTGGCGGCTTGTAACTCTGGCAGGGAAAACCCTTTACCGACATTCACAATCGGACAATCGTAAACTTTTTCATAAATTTTCTGAACATACCGGCTGGGCACCCAGACCTCGTCCAGAATTTTTCCGGCTTGCAGGTGCGAGCGGGGTAGGGTTTCCAGTTCCCACAACAGAAACCCGATATGCAGGGACGCATCCGGTTTTCGCATCTGGTGCGGAATTTGGTCGGCGTTAACGTGGTGCAGCGTCAGCGGGCGGGTCAGGCGGCGGGTAGCAAATCTATCGGCCATGGATGTGGGAATGTTGGCTAATGCGAAGGCTTCCGCGCTCATCAAAGTGTTGCGCGCCAAGCCGCTCTGACCATCGGTGATCCCGCGAATATGTACGATATTTTCACGGACGGGAGGGGCGGGCGCAAGTTTAGTGGTTAACCTTTTCGCCAGATCCTGTGAAGGCGCACTTGTCCAGAAAATCCGTGTGTTGCGCCATGCAAAAATACGAATCAGGGCTACTAGTAAAAGGGAAACCCAACGCGGTGTTTGTTGTGTTTCGGGATCGGGCAGAAATACGCATTCTTTAGCGCGGGTTGCGATGATCAATGCCAGTTTGATGCGCCGCCATTCCTCCATCCGTCGGTTGCGCCAGCGGGGTTTGTTGATCGCGTCAAAGCCAAGGCCAGCGGGATAGATGATGGCGGTGAACGGCGTTTTTGTTATCTGGTCCACTGCGGCAATTGTTTCGCCCCACAATCGACGGCTTCGGAACCGTAACGGGACAAGCGCGGGCGAGGGGGCGTTGGCGACGGTAACCACGATATTGTTGTTTTTAACGAGGCGCGCGGCCAGTTGGCGTGCTGGTGGTGGTCCATGGCCGTTAGGGGTGAACCGTCCTAAAATCACATACTTTTCACGCGCGCCGGTTTCGGGCGCGTCGGCAACCGGAATAGAATCGATCGTTAGAGTATTGTCAAAAAGCACGGGAACCTCGGGGTATATGCCCCCTCTTTATTCACGAATTTCGGTAATAATTGGTTAATATGCCCGCACCCTCTTCTATTATTCCACTTTAGGGCTTAGATTGGGTAGTGGCGGGTGCTGACCTTCGCGTGAGAGGCCTACATCCTAGTGGCCTTAATTTTTGAAAGGGAGCTGGCTCTGTGACTGGTCGTGGCCTAACGCACCCGGTGCCCACCTGTACATGCAGGCTTTCAAGGATAAGTCACCTCCACGGTCGAGACGGGCCCGCCACATGATTTCCGAACTAAAAGCGAGCGCCAGAACCGAAGGTTTTGCCCGCCGCAAGGCCGCGCACGAGGTGCGCGGCGATTGTGCCAACCGCGCGACGGATCACCTGTTGTCCTATGTTGCAGGGCTGGGCGCGGGGTTGGTGATTTCAGGGTTTATGCCAATCAGGACCGAGATTGATGTGCTGCCTGCGATGAACGCATTGCACGGGCTTGGTCACCGGATTTGTGTGCCGGTGATTATTCGCTCCGGTTTGCCGTTGTCGTTTCGCGAATGGATGCCGGATTGCGAGATGATTAGCGGGCCATTTGGCGCCAAAGTGCCAGCGGAGGGCGACTGGTTGGTACCGGAAGTGTTGATCGTACCGTTGGTTAGCTTTGATGCACAGGGGTTCCGGTTGGGGTATGGCGGCGGGTATTACGACCGATCACTGGAGTTGCTACGCAAAAAGAAGCCCACCTTGGCGGTGGGCTACGCCTATTCCGGGCAGATGGGCGAGGTGCCGGTTGAAGCCACTGACCAACGGTTAGACGCAATGGTGACCGAAAACGGTATAATCGAGTTCACCGGATAGGCGAGATGTGCCCCAACCATGGCGTGTCCAATTAAGGCACTAATTCCGAATTTCATTCAAATGGCCACATTTGGCGAAAATTTGCCACAAAAATGACGACAACAGGTCAAACCTTTGCCATCAAAACCATTCAGAGTTCGAGTGTGAACAGGAAGCATACTATTATATTTAGTAAACCGTAACCTGATCACTTTGTGCAGTTACTGTCTGGTACCTGTATGTGAGAAGCTAACCGTGTGCAGTTGCCCCAAATTATTGCACACGGTTGGTGGTTTCATGTTTGTTGACCTGATCTTTGTGATTTCGGAAGGATAATCGTTATTTCGGTGCCATTCGAATTGCCCCGTCCAGCCGGATAACCTCGCCGTTGAGCATCGGGTTTTGGGCAATATGTGCGACCAACGATGCGTATTCCGCGGGATCGCCAAGGCGTGAGGGGAAGGGCACTTGTGCGCCAAGTGCTGCGCGTACTTCTTCAGGCAGGCCTGCCAGCATCGGCGTCATGAACAGGCCCGGCGCGATGGCCATAACGCGAATGCCGCTGCGGGACAAATCACGAGCCATGGGGATGGTCATGGCGGCGACCCCGCCTTTGGAGGCGGCATAGGCGACTTGGCCGATCTGGCCCTCGAACGCGGCGACCGAGGCGGTGTTGATGATCACACCGCGCTCGCCGTCGTCATTCATCGGGTCGGCTTTGCTCATGCCGGTGGCGGCTTGGCTGGCCACATTAAAGGTGCCGATCAGGTTCACGCCGATGGTTTTGGCGAACAGGTCGGGCTGGTGGTAGTTGCCGTCGCGGTCCACGGTTTTGGCAGCAAACGCGATGCCGGCACAGCTTACGCAAATGCGTTCTTGCCCGTGGATTTGGCGAGCGTGTGCGAAGGCGACCGAGACGCTTTCCACGTTTGACACATCCACCTTGCAGAACAGGCCGCCGATTTCTTTGGCAACGGCCTCGCCGCGCTCTGCGTTCATGTCGAAGATCGCCACGCGCACGCCTTGGTCCGCCAATTCCCGCGCGGTTGCTTCGCCAAGACCCGAAGCGCCGCCTGTTACGACGGCGGCGATTTTGCTGGAAAGTTTCATGCAGGCACCTCGATCGCGATCGCCGTGCCTTCACCGCCACCGATGCAAATTGCGGCTATGCCTTTGGTTTTGCCGTGGCGCTCCAGGGCGTGCAGCAATGTTACGATAATCCGTGTGCCAGACGCGCCGATGGGGTGGCCGAGCGCGGTTGCGCCACCGTTGATGTTCATCTTGTCGCGCGCGATATCCATCTCGTGCATGAAGGCCATCGGGACAACGGCGAAGGCCTCGTTAACCTCCCAGATGTCCACATCGTCTACGGACCAGTCGATGTGTTTCATTAACTTCTTCGCGGCGGGGACGGGGGCGGTGGTGAACCAACCCGGTTCCTGCGCATGGCTTGCGTGGCCCAGAATGCGGGCGCGAATGGTTAGTCCACGGGCTTTAGCCTCGGATTCGCGCATCATAACGACCGCCGCAGCGCCATCCGAAATAGACGAGGCGTTCGCCGCCGTGATCGTGCCGTCCTTCTTGAACGCAGGCCGCAGATTCGGGATTTTCTCGGGGCGGGCATTGCCGGGTTGCTCGTCAACGCTAACGGTCACCTCACCTTTGCGGGTTTTGATGGTGACAGGCGTCACCTCCGCATCAAACGCGCCGCTTTCGATGGCTTTCAGCGCGTTCGACAGGGATTTCAGCGCATATTCATCCTGATCTTCACGGGTAAACTGATATTTCTCGGCGCAATCCTCGGCGAAACTGCCCATCAGGCGGCCTTTGTCGTATGCATCCTCAAGCCCGTCGAGGAACATGTGATCGATCACCGCCCCATGCCCGATCCGTGCGCCGCCCCGCATCTTTGGCAGTAGATAGGGCGCGTTTGTCATGCTCTCCATGCCGCCAGCAACCACGATTTTACCGTTGCCAGCCAGCAGTTGATCATGCGCGGCCATCACCGTTTTCATGCCGGAACCGCACATTTTGTTCAACGTCGTTGCGGGCACATCCTGCCCCAGACCGCCAGCAAAACCGGCTTGGCGCGCAGGTGCCTGCCCTTGGCCAGCGGGTAAAACGCAGCCCATCAGTAATTCGTCCACGTCGTTAGGGGCAACGCCACCGCGATCAAGTGCCGCGCGGATCGCCTCCCCGCCAAGCTCGGCGGCTGTGGCACCGGATAGCGCGCCTTGAAAGCCGCCCATAGGGGTGCGGGCAGCGCCGACAATTACGATTGGATCAGACATGGCAAGTCTCCGTTAAGAACTGAACGTATGGTCAGTTACGCTACGCCTGATTTGGTAAAACGTCCAGAGCGGCGGGGAAATCCGACGTTACGTCGCTAGTCCGACTGCGCCCCGCGTTCGCGATATGGCGTTGTGGAAAAATGCATCCGGTAACATTTGGAGAAATGCGAGGGCGAGGTGAAACCGCTGGCCAGTGCCACGTTGATCACCGACATATCCGTCTGCAACAAAAGGTTCCGCGCCTTCTCCAACCGCAACTCCATGTAATACCGTTTGGGCGAGCGGTTCAGGTAGCGCCGGAACAAGCGCTCTAATTGCCGTGTCGAAATCCCCACATCACTGGCCAGAATAGACGGAGAGATCGGCTCTTCCAGATTATCCTCCATCATCTTGATGACATTGGATAGTTTCGCGTGCCGTACGCCAATGCGCGTGGGGATGGACAGCCGTTGCTGGTCTTTATCCGTTCGAACCGTGGTGTAAATCATCTGGTCGGCGATACCGTTCGCCAAATCCGTCCCGTGGTCGTTCGCGATTAACCGCAGCATCAGATCGGCGGCCGCCGTTCCACCCGCCGAAGAGTATCGGTTCTTGTCGATGGTGTAGATCGAGGTGGTGATCTCGTGTTCGGGGAAATCCTCGATAAAGCTCTCGCGATTTTCCCAGTGAATCGTTGATCGTCGCCCATCCAGCAACCCGGCTTTCGCCATTAGATACGTCGCCGTACAAAGCCCGCCAATCGGCATGCCTTTGCGCGCTTCGCGCCGTATCCAGTTCAATATGCGGGGGGTGATGGCGGGTTTGATGCTCAGGCCGCCACAGAACAAAATCGTCTCATTGCGGCCGACTTCGTCCAGCCCCATATCCACGCTCAAAGTCACGCCCGCCGAACAGGTTGCGGATATCCCGTCGTCCGATGCCAACCGCCATTCATAGATTTTTTTCCCCGACAAACGGTTCGCAATCCGCAGCGGCTCAATCGCACTGGTGAATACCATTAGCGAAAATTTGGGCAGTAGCATGAAGACGAATTTTGATACTTCGGGGTCGTTTGAACCAACCATTTGCAGCCTCGCAAAAATAAGATGGCACGTTCGCAATTAGCGACGTCGCAAACTTACCATTGGTGATTCTAAGGGTATGGTCAATGGAAAATGCATCCCCTATAACAACCAAGCTAATTTTTATGGATAGGAGCAACATCATGCCCGCAACTTGGACCAAATCTGACTGGCGCAACAAACCACGTATCCAGATGCCCGAGTATACCGACCCCGCAGCCCTTAAGCGCGCGGAAGACAAGCTGGCGACCTATCCACCCTTGGTTTTTGCTGGCGAGGCCCGTCGCCTTACCCGCCAACTTGGCGAAGTGGCTGAAGGCAACGCGTTCCTGCTGCAAGGTGGTGACTGCGCCGAGAGCTTCGATGAGTTCAGCGCCGACCTGATCCGTGACACCTTCAAGGTGATGCTGCAAATGGCTGTGGTGCTGACGTTTGGCGCCAAGAAACCTGTCGTGAAAATCGGCCGCATGGCGGGGCAGTTCGCCAAGCCGCGCTCGGCTAACACGGAGACCATCGACGGGGTGGAGCTGCCCTCGTATCGCGGCGACATCATCAACGGTTTCGAGTTCACGCCAAAGGCCCGTATCCCCGATCCTGACCGCATGTTGCAAGCCTACACCCAGTCGGCGGCATCGCTGAACCTTCTGCGTGCGTTCTCGCAAGGTGGCTTTGCCGACATCAAACGTGTGCATCAGTGGACGCTGGATTCGACCAAAGATACCGAGGGCTACGAGGAATACCACGCGCTGGCCAATCGTATCGGTGAATCGCTTGCCTTCATCGAGGCCGCAGGGGCGGGCGATGCGGAAAGCATGAAGCGCGTTAGCTTCTACACCAGCCACGAAGCTTTGCTGCTGGAATATGAAGAGGCCCTGTGCCGTATCGATTCCACTACCGACCTGCCCATTGCAGGGTCCGGCCACATGCTGTGGATCGGGGATCGGACGCGCCAACTGGACGGCGCACATGTTGAATTCTGTCGGGGTGTGCAAAACCCTATCGGCATGAAATGTGGCCCGACAATTGAACCTGACGACTTGCTGCGCCTTATCGACAAGCTAAACCCCGAAAACACGGCGGGTCGTCTGACCCTGATCGCACGTTTCGGGCAAGGCAATGTCGACAAACACCTGCCAGCCCTGATCCGCGCGGTAGAGCGTGAAGGTAAGAAAGTCGTCTGGTGCTGCGACCCGATGCACGGCAACACGATCAAATCGAACAGCGGCTATAAAACCCGCCCCTTCGAGCGTATTCTGGGCGAGGTTCGCGAATTCTTCGCCGTCCACAAGGCCGAAGGCACCTACGCAGGGGGCGTGCATTTCGAGATGACCGGCAAAGACGTGACCGAATGCACAGGCGGCACGCGCGCCGTTGCGGACGGTGATTTGTCGGATCGTTACCACACCGCGTGTGATCCACGTCTTAATGCCTCGCAATCGCTGGAACTGGCGTTCCTTGTCGCTAAAGAACTACAAAACCTCGACGAGGCCTAGGGTGCGGTTCCTCGTACTAACAGCATCGGTAGGCGTGTCAGACGAAATTGCTGACCACGCCTGCCAATTGGTTAACGGTGACTTGAACCGTTTGTCCAATAGCGCGGTAGAAATTGCGTTTTCGGGTGATGTGCCTGCGGATTTGTTGGCGGGCACGCCGATTGATGTAAACGTAGTCCCCGCGCAAAACCGCCGCAAGAAACTGCTGATCGCCGATATGGACAGCACCATGATCCCCGTGGAATGCATCGACGAGCTGGCCGATTTTGCTGGCGTCAAAGATCGCGTTGTCGAGATCACCGAACGCACCATGCGCGGCGATCTGAACTTTGAGGATTCGATTATCCAACGCGTCGCCTTGATGGAAGGCCTGCCTGAAACGGTGTTGGAGCAATGTTACAATGAGCGTATCAGCCTGAACCCCGGCGCGAAAACGCTGGTGCAGACGATGAACAAGCTCGGCGCGATGACGGCACTGGTTTCTGGCGGGTTCCTGTTTTTCGCCAGCCGTGTGGCGGGCGAAATAGGGTTCCAGATGAACCAAGCCAATACGCTGATCATTGAAAACGGCAAGCTAACCGGCAAGGTCGTCCTACCGATCCTTGGGCAGGAAGCCAAACTGGAAACCCTGCATGCACTGTGCAAATCCGTCGGCTGCACTCCTGCCGATGTGCTGGCGGTGGGCGATGGCGCGAATGACCGCTCCATGGTCGAGGCGGCAGGGTTAGGCGTGGCTTATCAACCTAAACAAGCCCTCGCCGATGTCGCGGATGCACGGCTTTACCATTCAGACCTGACGGCATTGTTGGCCCTGCAAGGCATTGCCGAAAGCGAATACGCCTAGTCCACCAGCTTCAAATAACTCGCCGCTTGCACCGGACGTTTGGGCTGCACAGATCTCCCGCCGGAAATCGCGCGGAAAGACGATGTGCCATCCATGACGAATCCAGCGCCTTTTTCGGCAAACCCGAAGCTATGGGTGTTCGGGCTGGTGCTGTTTATCGATTCCATATCGACGGTGCGAACATGAAACCGCATCGGGGCCGTGAAGCCTTCAGCAGGCGCCGTGATGCAGCCGATAATGCGGTTAACGTCGCCAAAATCGCTGCGTAGCGGCAGCAGGACCATTTCGGCACGTGCCTCGTTCCCCATTTTGTCGAGCGTATCCAGTCCTAGGTAGGCAATCGACGGGCTGTCCAGCACGTCGGCTATCACCGTCGAGAAACGCCGCCGCGTGCTGTCGTCAAAGAACGACATGGGGGATTGGCCGCGCACCTCCATGCCCATCATCTCGCACAAAGTCAGGCCGGCGATACGCACGCGCACATCCTGCGGATTAAGACGTTCAAAGATGAACAGGCTGTCTAAAACATCAGATATCTGGCGCGGGTCAATGTCCGCACGCAGGGGTAATTCGCCGTTAGTCCGCAGGCTTTCCCAGTG
>CAKZNY010000269.1 GCA_937132145.1 uncultured Paracoccaceae bacterium
ACTATCAAGCGTCGCGGGCAAAAATGCCCCGTCCAGCGTGATATCCCCGCCCGCCAATGCCGCCAGACGGTCCCCCTCATCCGTCAGCCAATCCGGTTGCGGCTGCTTCGCGGCAGCCTCGGCCGCACGAATGATCGGCGCATACCCCGTGCAACGACACAGGTTCCCCGCCAACACATCGTCAAAATCCTGCCGCCCGTCGCGGTGCGCGGTATACATCGACATCACAAACCCCGGCGTGCAAAACCCGCATTGCGAGCCGTGATATTCCACCAACGCCTGCTGCACAGGATGCAAACGCCCATCGGGTGCAGAAATCCCCTCAACCGTTCGAACAGATTTGCCGTGAAGCTGCGGTAAAAACAAAATGCAAGCATTCAGCGCACGGTGGATGAGGCGGCCCTGCTCGATTGCCGCGATGGACACCGTGCACGCGCCGCAATCGCCCTCGTTACAGCCCTCTTTGGTGCCTGTCAGCTTGCGGTTTTCACGCAGGAAATCCAGCAGGGTTTCGGTGGGGTTCGGGTTATCCAGAACCACATCAATCCCGTTAAGAAGGAACCGTATCTGCCCCATCAGCTGCCCCTGTACGTTGAATAGCCAAATGCCGACAACAAAAGCGGCACGTGGTAATGGGTATCCTCGGCAATGCCGAAACGCAGCGGGATCACATCGAGGAACTTCGGAGAGGGCAATTTTTGCCCCGTGCTATCCAGATAGTCACCCGCATGGAACACCAGCTCGTATTCCCCGAAGGCGAACGCATCCAGGTCCAACAGCGGCGCATCACACCGCCCGTCAGCATTCGTTACCGTATCCAGCAGCTTTTCACGGCTCTCCCCCAAACGGTAGAGTTCAATCCGTAAACCTTGCGCAGGTTTTCCAAGCCCTGTGTCGAGCACATGCGTCGTAAGACGTCCCATAACTTCCCCATTTTTTGGTTCTTATCCAATCAAGCCTTACTGCGGCGAATTGGGCAAGATAAATTTCAAACCATTCCCCCTCTTTAACCGAACGATGGGCTGGGCTAACTTGACAGAATGAAAAACACTCCCCGATTCATTCACCTGCGATTGCACTCTGCTTATTCCCTGCTGGAAGGCGCGATTTCCGTTAAAAAATTGCCCCAAATGTGCAGGGATTGGCATATGCCCGCGGTTGCGGTCACGGATTCGGGGAACCTTTTCGGGGCACTGGAATTCTCGGAAACCGCCTCGAAAGCGGGAATCCAGCCAATTGTCGGATGCCAGCTTCAACTTAAATTTGAAACTGCTTCAAGACCCGGAGATCGAGACCCCGCCCCCAAAGCCATAGTTTTGCTGGTGCAGAACGAGCGCGGCTATGCAAACCTGATGAAATTGAACAGTTGCAACTTTCTGGAATGTGGCGACGAGCTGCCCCATATCACCATGGCGCAGCTTTCGGATCATGCGGATGGGCTGATCTGTTTGACCGGCGGCTCGCTTGGCCCCGTCGGACAACTGTTGCAGGACGGACAGAAGGATAAAGCGCGGCTGTTAACCGAGCACCTCCAACGCCTTTTCGCCGACCGCCTCTACATGGAAATCCAGCGCCACCCGACGGGGGAAAGTAACCGCACGCCTCAAGAAAGTGCCACCGAGCCGACCATGATTCAAATGGCCTATGACATGGGCATCCCGCTGGTCGCAACCAACGACGTGTATTTCCCCAAACGCGAAATGTATGCCGCCCACGATGCGCTGATCTGCATCGCCGAGGGCGCATACGTTGACCAACAAGCTCCGCGCCGCCAACTAACGCCCGAGCATTATTTCAAAACGCCCGAAGAGATGGATGTGCTGTTTTCCGATTTGCCCGAGGCGATCAAAAACACCATCGAGATCGCGCACCGCTGTGCCTTCAAGGTATATCTGCGCGACCCGATCCTGCCAAAATTCGCCGATAACGAAGTTGAAGCCCTGCGCGAGTTGGCCCACGAAGGCCTAAAGGCCCGCCTAGCCGTCATCCCCCATTCAGCCAGCGTTAAGGAATACGAAGAGCGGCTGGATTTCGAGCTTAACGTGATCGAGAACATGGGCTTCCCCGGTTACTTCCTGATCGTGGCCGACTTCATCCATTGGGCGAAAGAACAGAATATTCCGGTTGGGCCGGGTCGTGGCTCGGGTGCGGGTTCGCTGGTGGCGTACTCATTAACGATTACGGACCTTGATCCACTGCGTTATTCTCTGTTGTTCGAGCGGTTCCTGAACCCCGAGCGTGTCTCCATGCCCGATTTCGACATCGATTTTTGCATGGATCGCCGCGAGGAGGTCATCCACTACGTCCAACAAAAATACGGTCGCGACAAGGTGGCGCAAATTATCACCTTCGGGGCATTGCTGTCCAAGGCCGCCGTGCGTGACATCGGGCGGGTTTTGCAGATGCCATATGGGCAGGTGGACCGAATTTCAAAACTGATCCCTGTGGACGGCGTAAAACCCGTTAGCATCGAGCAGGCCCTGAAAGACGAGCCGCGCTTAAAAGAGATGGCCCGCGATGAAGAAGTCGTCGCCCGCCTGCTCGATTACGCCCAACAGGTCGAGGGGTTGCTGCGGAACGCCTCCACCCACGCGGCGGGGGTCGTGATCGGAGATCGCCCGCTGGACGAGCTGGTTCCGCTTTACAAAGACCCGCGATCAGACATGCCTGCAACACAATTCAATATGAAATGGGTGGAACCGGCGGGGCTGGTGAAGTTCGACTTTCTGGGTCTGAAAACCCTGACCGTCATTCAAAACGCGCTGGATATGCTGAAATTGCGCGATATCAACATCGACATCGGGGCGATCCCGCTGGACGACGAAAAAACATACGAGCTGTACGCCGCCGCCAGAACTGTCGCCGTGTTTCAGGTGGAGAGCACGGGCATGATGGACGCCCTTCGCCAGATGCAACCCAACTGTATCGAGGATATTATCGCGCTGGTGGCACTGTACCGGCCCGGCCCGATGGAAAATATTCCGATGTTCTGCGATGTGAAAAACGGACGGAAGAAACGGCAAGGCCTGCACCCCTCCATCGACCATCTGCTGGATGAAACGCAGGGCATCATTGTTTATCAGGAACAGGTGATGCAAATCGCGCAGGAGATGGCGGGATACACCCTTGGCGGCGCGGACATGCTGCGACGCGCGATGGGTAAGAAGATCAAAGAGGCCATGGATGCAGAGCGTCCGAAATTCACCGCAGGGGCCGCCAAAAACGGTGTGGACGAAGCAAAAGCGACCGAGGTTTTCGACCTGCTCGAAAAATTTGCCAACTACGGTTTCAACAAATCCCACGCGGCGGCTTATGCGGTGGTGTCGTATCAAACCGCGTGGCTGAAGGCGAACCACCCTGTCGAGTTCATGGCCGGTGTGATGAACTGCGATATTCACCTGACCGATAAGCTGGCGGTGTATTCTGACGAGGTTCGCAAAACCAAGGAGCGCGGCGGGCTGGGGATCGAGATCATCCCCCCTTGCGTCAACCGCTCGCGCGCCGCGTTCAGCGTGAAGGATGGCAAGCTTGTCTACGGGCTGGGCGGCTTGAAAAACGTCGGCAGCGAGGCGATGAAGCTGATTACGGCTGCCCGCGATGAAGGGACCGAATTCAAAGACCTGTTCGATTTTGCACAGCGCGTTGACCTGAAGCGCGTCGGTAAACGCCCGCTGGAGATGCTGGCCCGCTCTGGTGCGTTTGACCAACTTGATGGAAATCGGCGGAAAGTTCTGGAAAGCCTCGACAAGCTGGTTGCCTATTCAACCGCTTGTCATGGCGACAAAAATTCCGATCAGAGCAGCCTGTTTGGTGACAGCGGCGATGATCTGCCGCCCCCGCGTCTGCCCATGCCCGAGGACTGGGAGGCAGTAGAGCGCCTAACGCAGGAACACACTGCCTTCGGGTTCTACCTGACGGGGCACCCGCTAGACGACTACATGCCGGCCCTTAAACGCGAACGGGTTTTGACGTTGGAGGAGGTGACCAAAAAGGCCGAGGGGCGCAAGATTGGCACCAAGATGGCTGGCACGATTTCGGCCGTGCAAATCCGCAAATCCGCGCGAGGCAACCGTTTTGCCTTTGTCTCCCTGTCAGACCCGAGCGGGCATTACGAGGTAACGGTATTCTCGGACGTTCTTGAAAGCGCGCAGGAGATTTTGAAGTCTGGTGAAAACGTGGTGATGCCAATCGAGGCGGATATGGAAGGCGGGCAGTTGAAACTGCTGGCGCGCGGGTTCGTCTCGATTGATCTGGCGGTGGCGGATACGGCCTCTGTCGGGTTGCGGGTGTTCGTGAATGATGAGGGTGCGGTGCCTTCCATCGCCACGCGACTAATGAGCGACGCTGCTGGGCGGGCGGTTAAAGGGCCGGTGAATATCGTGCTAATACATCCGGATTTACCCGGCGAGGTAGAGATAACCCTACCCGAAGAATACGCCATCAACGCCAAAATCAAAGGCGCGATTAAGCACATCGGCGGCGTGATGCGGGTCGAAGAGTTTTAAGACCGCCGTTGGGTGTGTGCTTTGCACGCTCCGTTCGTTGTCATAGGAGTGGTGGGTGAATCACCCACCCTACGGGGCGAAGGTTCCGGTTTTCAGGAACTTCACCGTTGCCGCGATCACGCGGCGGTCCTGCATCATGATGCTGTGGGCCACGGGCAGCGCGATGCGTTTCCCCGCGGGTGCATTCCCCCATGCGCTGATCACGCAAACTTTACCGTCGTTTTCGCCCTCAATGCCAGTGATAAAACCGTAAGCCGATATCGCGGCCGTCCCCGCAATTGCCCCTATATCAAGGCCAATCGTATCCTCGCCGGAATGCGGCACCAGTTCGCCCAGCGCCGGACCGATGAGTTTACCAAATACCGACGCGCGCGCAGCGATCTCGCTACCAAAGTTGGGCGCACCGAGCTGCACGATCCGTCCACGCCGCTCCACAGGCAGCATTTTGGTTACCCGCACAGATAAAATTCCGCCCAGCGAGTGCCCGACGAAATGCAGCTTGCCCTTGATGGGTAGCGCCGAAAAAATCCCCTCGGCCAGTCGTTCAACGGTGGTTTTACCAGACGGATAGTCGATGAGGACGGGCTTAAACCCGCCCTCTTCAACCCGTTTTTCCAGCCGCCGCATCGACGCCATCGAGCGGCTAAGCCCGTGCAGAAGTATGACCGTTTCCATCAGCGTTTACCGAAGATCAGGGGGCAGCGCTTCAAGCGTCAGCATCTCGACCGCCTCGTCCGCACTCATAACCTTGGAGCCTTTACTGCCAAGACGACGCATCGAAACGGTCTTTTCTTCGACCTCGCGCATACCGATGGCGAGGATCACGGGGACCTTGCCCAAGGAATGCTCGCGGACCTTGTAGTTGATCTTTTCGTTGCGAACATCGGCCTCGGCGCGCAGGCCTTTGGCACGCAGGCGGGCGACAACCTCGTTCACCCAGTCGTTCGCATCCGACACAATCGAGGCCACCACAATCTGGCGCGGCGCTAACCACAGCGGGAATTTTCCAGCGTAGTTTTCGATCAAAACCCCGATGAAACGCTCGAAAGACCCCAATGTGGCGCGGTGCAGCATTATCGGGGTGTGTTTGGCGCCATCCTCGCCAATATATTCGGCCCCGAGACGTTCTGGCACAACGAAATCCGCCTGAAACGTGCCCAGTTGCCACTCGCGACCAATCGCGTCGGTCAGTTTGAAATCGAGTTTCGGGCCGTAGAATGCCCCCTCGCCTTCGTCGGTTTCGTAAGGCAGATCAAGTGCTTTGATCGCAGCTTCGAGGGCTGCCTCGGCCCGATCCCACACCTCGTCGGAACCGGCGCGAACCTCGGGGCGGGTCGAGAATTTAATGTCGAATTTATCAAAACCAAGGTCTTTATAAACGCTGGACAACAGTTCGATGAATTTTTTAGTCTCGGACGCGATCTGGTCTTCGGTACAGAAAATATGCGCATCATCCTGCGTAAACCCGCGCACCCGCATCAGTCCGTGCATGGAGCCAGAGGGCTCATAGCGATGGCACGACCCGAATTCGGCAAGGCGTAGCGGCAGGTCGCGGTACGACTTCAGACCTTGGTTATAAACCTGAACGTGACACGGGCAATTCATCGGTTTCAGGGCATTCACGCGCTTTTCGTTAGCATGTTCTTCATCAATTTCGGTGATAAACATGTTCTCGCGATATTTTTCCCAGTGACCGGATTTTTCCCACAAGACCCGATCAACAACCATAGGAGTGTTAATTTCAAGGTAACCATCCGCGATCTGGCGGCGACGCATATAGTCTTGCAACACACGGTAGAGGGTCCAGCCGTTTGGGTGCCAAAACACCATGCCGGGGGCCTCTTCCTGAAAATGGAACAGATCCATGGATTTTCCGAGCTTGCGGTGGTCGCGCTTCTCGGCCTCCTCGATCATGTACAAGTGCGCTTTCAGATCGACCTTGTTGCGGAAGGCCACACCGTAGATGCGCTGCAACATGGCGTTATTACTGTCACCGCGCCAATACGCGCCAGCGACCGACATCAGCTTGAAACTGTCAGCCGGAACCTGTCCGGTGTGCGCCAGATGCGGGCCACGACACAGGTCCTGCCAGTGGCCGTGCCAGTACATCCGCAGGTCCTCATTACCCGGAATACCGTTGATCAGCTCAACTTTGTAAGGCTCGTTATTGGCCTCATAGAAGGCGATCGCGCGGTCTCGGTCCCATATTTCGGTGGTCACCGGCTCACGTTTATTGATGATCTCGCGCATCTTCTTTTCGATGGTGATCAGGTCTTCGGGGGTGAAGGCCTCGTCGCGATCAAAGTCGTAGTACCAGCCGTTTTTGATCACCGGACCGATGGTAACCTTCACGTCTGGCCAAAGTTCCTGCACAGCGCGCGCCATGATATGGGCGGCGTCGTGGCGGATAAGTTCCAGCGCCTGCACCTCGTCTTTGGCGGTGTAAATCTGGAACCCGGCGTCGGCGTTAATCTGGATTGACAGGTCGCTGAGCACGCCGTCAATCGCGCAGGCGAAGGCCGCTTTGCCAAGGGATTTAGAGATGTCGGCGGCAACCTCGGCACCGGTGATACCGGCAGGGTATTCGCGTTTCGCGCCATCAGGCATCGTGAGGAAAATGTTATTGGATACGGCGGCTTCGTCTACTGGAATATCGGACACGGGAATTGATTCAACCTCTATCATTTTGGGTTTTACGGGAACTGGCGCCGGTTTGGGCTTCGCAGCTTTCGGTTTTGCAGGTTTTGCGGCCACTTCGGGCGCATCGCCACGCAATTTGTTAACAAGGTCTTTATCCTGCTGTGCGGCGTCCTTGCTCTGGGTGTTTTCGGAAGTTCTGCGCCGAGAGGACTGGATATTAACAAAATCCATTTTCTCGATGTCGTGCAGCTTTTTATCATCGCTCATGGCAATTCTCCTCGTGGTTTGACGCCTACAATGCGCCCGATTACTGGTGCGGGTGGTTTACGCCAAGTCGCGCCAGAGTCAACCGCTTTGCTGTTGAATTCCACCGCTCCAAAGTACATTCTGACGCTGAAGGAGCCTTAACATGCCATCATATCTGGAAACCCGCAACGGGCGGATCGCCTATCACAGGACCTACGGGCGGGGCGTTGGGGTCGTGTTTCTGGGCGGTTTCAAGTCCGATATGGAAGGCACCAAAGCCGTACATCTTCAGGAATGGGCCGAGGCCAACGGCCGTCCGTTCTTGCGGTTTGATTACACCGGACACGGGCAGTCTTCGGGCGATTTTGTTGATGGCTGCATCGGGGATTGGGCGCGCGACGCGATGGAGGCCATCACCACCCTGACCGAGGGGCCACAGGTGTTGGTCGGCTCGTCCATGGGGGGGTGGATTTCGTTACTGGTTTGCCGCGCTATGCCGTCAAAGGTTCGCGGGTTGGTTGGCGTGGCCGCCGCCCCCGACTTCACCGAGGATTCCATGTGGGCGAATTTTGATGACGCCCAGCGCCAGATGATCCTTGCGAACGGGCAACTGGAATTACCCTCCGAGTATTCCGATGAGCCCTACATCATCACCAAAAAGCTGATCGAGGACGGGCGGGACCAACTGGTGCTACGCACGCCCTTGCCCCTACCCTTTCCAGTGCGGTTCTTGCAAGGAACGGCGGATGTCGACGTGGACCAATCCGTCGCGTTGCAACTGCTGGATCACGTATCAGGCGAAGATATCCGCCTGACGTTGGTCAAAGGGGCGAACCACAGCTTCAGCTCGCCGGAATGTTTAACGATGATTACGGACGCCATCGATCAGGTCAGCGTTTAAGGTTCTAACGATCCGCTGATAGCGCCGGACAGGATGTGATTGTTTCCGTCCGTTATGCGAATAGTCGCCCCGAACTCTTCAGCACCCGGCCCATAAAAACCACCTTTGATCTGGCCTGTTTCCCCGAACGAGAATACCCCGCCAGAGACGAATTCAACGTTCAGAATGCCCCCGAAGGAGGACACAGGCTCGATCGTGGCGCTGATAATCAGGTCGTTGAAGATGTAACTGCCAGTGGTTCCAGCTAGATTGTATATTTTGCCGTCTAGCTCATCGACGGAAATATCGAAGTTCACGTTTAGGTCAACGTCGCCGGTTACACGTCCGGCATATGTACTGTCACCGATAAAGTTACCGCTGTAGTTCGCCGAACCGCTTAACAATTGCAACGCGCCATCATCAGTGTAAGAGCCTGTCGCAAAACCGCCCCCCGCGTACAAGGTTGTGCTGTTGCCTTCTCTAAGGTTGATCGTGAACAGGCCGGACAAAGTGTAAATCAGCGTATCCTCGTCATTGCGCGTGATCGTGAACTTATACCCGAGATCCGTCACCCCGTTGATCGCGTCCAACGCAGCGGGCATAGTGAAAGTCGCCCGACCGTATTCCTTGGTTTCATCGAAATTACGGAAGACAGCCACATATTCACCATCGATGTTGGTCGAAATAAACCGCTGGAGCCGTGGACCGTTCTTATTCTTGGACCAACCGGTGTCATTGTACCGCGTCGCCCACCCCATGCCGTTACCGTAAACGATCAACTGGGATTTGGTGGCCAGATCCGCCAGCGAGACGGATACATATGGTTCTGGCGTTGCGGCTGGCTTTGCACAGGCCGAAACTAGAAGGACTGCGGCAATAGTTAACAATGATAATTTCAAGGTCGTTACTCCGGCGGATACATTACGTTTCCATTCGGGATACACAAAAAACGAACAACTGGCAATTGATTTAAG
This sequence comes from uncultured Paracoccaceae bacterium, assembly GCA_937132145.1. Classification (GTDB taxonomy): domain Bacteria; phylum Pseudomonadota; class Alphaproteobacteria; order Rhodobacterales; family Rhodobacteraceae; genus NORP23. The sequence continues at coordinate 9,246 of CAKZNY010000269.1, forward strand.
AATACTTTAACTTAAAGGGTTCTTATTTCGCCGTACATAATTTCGGAATCAGGCATGTTAACCCGTTTTAATCTCTCGTATTTCCGCGCCTTGTTCCTGTTAACGCTAGTGGCGGTTCTGCTAACGTTTCCGACAGTGGCCCCCTCGGCGACCCCCGCGTGTGACAGTTCGTTGCGCAATCTAGTCCAGTTAAATAATTTTCCGCTAGCGTTTCACTGCGCAGAGAAACAGTTTGCGCAAAACCCTGACGATATGGACGCACTGCTGGTGATGGCTCGAGCAGCACAGGAGTCGGGTCGCGCAGAGCTGGCAAACACCTTGGCCACGCAAGCCCGAAAACGCGACCTGACAACCGCACAACGTTTCGCAGCCTATCTGATTTCGGGCATATCGCAGGCAAAGCTGTCTAATTTGACAGCAGCAAAAATCCTGCTGCATCGCGCCTCGGATTTCGCGCGCGCGGAGGTGGAGTTGCTTGTGGTGCGCCGCACTCTGGCCCAGATAAACCGGTTGTCGCCGTGGAAATTTAGTGCTGGAATAAATGTGTCGCCCAGCACCAATATCAACAGTGGCAGCCTGCACGACACTATAGACTTCGCCGGTTTGGAGTTTGTGCTGGACGATGACGCCAAAGCGCAGTCGGGGATCGCGTATGCTGTCTGGGCGGGCATGACACACCAGACGCGCCTAACGCCGCGCATGTTGTGGGAAAATCGTGTCTCGGTTACGGGCACCGCCTATGATGGGCGCGGCCGCAATAATGGCGGTTATACCGTCAGTTCCGGCCTGCGCTACACACCGGATACCGCGCAGCCTGCATTGCTGTATGGTTATGTACGGCTTGAGCAACGCTACGTTGCCGATGAGATAGGTGCGGGCCTTTCCGGGGATTACAGCGCGTATTTCCGGCAAACCACCACGGGATTAGAGTACCACTGGAACCCTGACATGGCATCCGCATGGAAGGTTTACGCGACGTACACAGACCGCAAATCCGACGTGTC
>CAKZNY010000270.1 GCA_937132145.1 uncultured Paracoccaceae bacterium
AAGCCTATGTATTTGCTGAACGTCAACGGGTTCTGGGACCCGTTACTGACATTGCTGGATCATATCATTGACGAGGGCTTTGCAGACCCGTCGTTCAAGGATTCGCTGCAAGTGGTGAACGACGTGCCCACCCTGATGGATCGTTTGCGCGCGGATCGCACTGGGTAAAAACACAAAACCCCGCGCGTAAGGCACGGGGTTTTGGTTTGATTTAGGGCGTGGTTTAAGCGTTCGAAAGGCGCTCGGCCACGTTTTCCCAGTTCACGAGGTTGTCGAGGAAGTTCGACAGGTAAACCGGACGTTTGTTGCGGAAATCGATGTAGTAGGAATGCTCCCAAACATCACAACCAAGCAGTGCTGTCTGGTTGAAGCACAGCGGGTTAACGCCGTTTTCCGTCTTGGTGATTTTCAGCGAGCCGTCCGTGTCAGCCACCAGCCAAACCCAGCCGGAACCGAACTGGCCAACGCCTGCGGCACCAAAATCGGTTTTGAAAGTGTCAACGGAACCGAATGCATCGACGATACGGGTTTCAAGTTCGGTTGGCATTGTGCGGCCATTAGGGCCCATCATTTCCCAGAACTGTGCGTGGTTCCAATGCTGTGATGCATTGTTGAATAGGCCGCTTTGGGCAACAGAGCCAGCAGCGTAAGTGCCTTTGACGATGTCCTCTAGGGACTTGCCTTCCCATTCTGTGCCAGCAACCAGCTTGTTGCCGTTCACAACGTAGGCGTTGTGGTGCAGATCGTGGTGGAATTCCATTGTTTCGGCGGACATGCCGCCTGCTGCCAATGCGTCGTGTGCGTATGGTAGGTCTGGTAGTTCGAATGCCATGGTATAACCCCTTTTGGTTTTTTATTTATCACGGCGTCCGCCGCTTGATGAGGAATATAGACCGTTTTGCCGTAAGGAAAAGTCCTGAAACGCAGGATTTTCGTAATCGAGACCTTTTGACCCCGACAATCCGGTGCTATTGGCGATTTCAGACAACAATAGGATTGCAATCATGCACGACCAGCAAAGCAACATGAAAGGGGCGATCTTTATGATGGCCTCGATGGCGGGATTCGTGCTGAACGACACGATGATCAAGCTGGTATCCGAAGAGCTGGCGCTGTTTCAGACGGTATTCCTGCGCGGGGTCATGGCGACGGCGCTGCTGGGGCTTTTGGCGTGGTACAAGGGCGCGCTGATTTATAGGCCCGCACGGCGAGACATGAAAATCATCGGTTGGCGGACATTTGCAGAGGTCGGGGCAACGTTCTGTTTCCTAACCGCGCTGTTCAACATGCCTTTAGCCAATGCCACCGCGATTTTGCAATCTTTGCCACTGGCTGTGACCTTGGCAGCGTCGCTGTTTCTGGGGCAAAAGGTTGGTTGGCGGCGGTATCTGGCGATTTCGATCGGGTTTATCGGAGTGCTTATTATTGTGCGCCCCGGGACCGAGGGATTTAATGCATATTCTTTGTGGGCGTTGGGGGCCGTGGGGTTTGTGACACTGCGCGATCTGCTCTCGCACAAATTATCGCCAGCAACACCGTCCATCTTCGTGGCATTGGTCACTTCCGCAGCGGTAATGGTTTTGTCAGGGTTGCTTGCGGCAACACAAGAGTGGCGCGATGTATCCCTGCAAACCGCCATATATCTGGCCGCGGCGGCAGGCTTTATCCTGGTCGGCTATATCGCAGCGATCACGGCCATGCGCCACGGCGATATCCCGTTCGTCTCGCCGTTTCGCTATAGCGTCCTGATCTGGGCGCTATTGTTAGGCTTTTTCGTATTCGGTGAAATCCCCGATGGCTGGACCATTATCGGCAGCACCATCGTTGTCGGCATGGGGATTTTCACATTTTACCGCGAACGGGTATCCAGACGTTAAGCGTCGATATCCGAGAATTGCGTGCCAGCCGCGTTATCGGTTTTATCCCAGTCCCGCTTAACACCGAGGCGCAACAGGATCACGGACGCAATAAACACCGAGCTGTATGTGCCAATGATTACACCCCAGATCATAGCAAACGTGAAGCCCCGGATAACGTCTCCGCCCAGAATATACAGGGTTATCAATGCAATCAACGTGGTTACGGATGTCATGACGGTGCGCGACAGCGTCTCGTTTATCGACTTGTTTAGAACGTCCTTAAGCTCCATCGTTTTATAGCGGCGCAGGTTTTCCCGTACACGGTCAAACACCACCACGGTGTCGTTCAACGAATATCCGACGATGGTCAGGATGGCCGCAATGATGGTCAGGTTGAACTCGATCTGCGTGATGGTGAAAATTCCGATGGTTATGAATACGTCGTGGACCAAGGCCACAACCGCCCCGACGGAGAACTGCCACTCGAACCGCAACCAGATATAGAACAGCACGGCCCCGACGGCGAGGACGATGGCAAGGATACCCGCCTTCACCAGCTCGCTCGATACTTTCGCCCCAACGGACTCGGTTTGCAGGAATATGATGCCTTCAAACTCGTTGCTAAGGGCGGATTTCACCGCTTTGATCAGGTCGTTTTGAACGGCAGCGTCGTCGCCGATTTGCTCGATCCGAACCATGATTATATTGCTTTCTTCGCCAGTCAGCGTGCCAACCGGATCCGAAAGTTCGGTGACGGTTACGTCGCCGTCCACCACATTATCCAGCAACGCACGATATTCGCCGACATCCACCGTTTCAGGCGTTTCGACCATGATCATGGTACCACCACGGAAATCAATGCCGAAGTTCAGACCCATCGTGAAGAACGCGATGATCGTGCCGATTATCATTACCGAGGACAAAGCCATGGAAATTTTGCTGACACCGAAGAAATCAAAATTCGTTTTGTTTGGAACCATTTTCAAGCGCATGTTTCCGCCCTCACACTTCGATTGTTTTGGGTTTGCGCACGGACAGCCATGTGGCCAACATCAGGCGCGTAACCCAGATTGCAGTAAAGACCGACGTTATGATCCCGAGACCAAGCGTTATCGCGAACCCTCGCACCGGACCCGAGCCGATAGCGAACAGGATCACAGCGGCGATCAGCGTGGTGACGTTGGCGTCAATAATAGCGGAGAGGGCTTTTTTATACCCAAGCTCGATAGCGCGGGCCGGCCCCTTTCCTTCTTTGAGTTCCTCGCGGATACGCTCGAATACCAGCACGTTGGCATCCACTGCCATACCGATGGTCAGCACGATCCCCGCGATACCCGGTAGCGTCAGCGTGGCCCCGATCAGGGCGAGTAGCGAGAAGACCATCGACACGTTCAGGATCAGCGCGATGTTGGCGAAAACGCCGAACAAGCCGTATGTCAGGGTCATAAAGATAAGCACCAACGCGAAAGCGATTACCGTAGCGCTTTTACCGGCATCGATACTGTCTTGGCCAAGTTCCGGCCCAACGGTGCGTTGCTCTAGCACGGTGATTTTCGCAGGCAGGGCACCGGCGCGTAGCAGGATGGCTAGGCGGGTGCTTTCCTCGACCGTGAAGCTACCGGTGATAACACCGGAGCCGCCGGGGATATGGCCTTGGATGGTCGGGGCCGAGATAACTTTTTCGTCCAGCACAATCGCAAACGGGTTGCCAATGTTTTCAGCGGTATAGATGCCGAATTTGCGGCCACCAGCCGGATTGAAGCGGAAGTTTACCGCAGGCCGGCCGTTCTGGTCGAACGTCGGTTGGGCATCAACCAGTTGATCGCCGGTAACCACCGCGACACGGTTCAGCACATAATATACGCCCTCTTGATCCGCATCCGGATAGAGCACGTTTCCGCTGCCTAAACGAATATCTGGATCAGACGTCTGCTGCACAACTGACAAGAACGACAGCTTCGCCGTTTGACCAATCAGGTCCAGCAATTCTTCGGCAGAGCCAATGCCCGGCACCTGCACCAACACACGATCCGCGCCTTGACGCTGGATGGTTGGCTCGCGGGTTCCGGCCTCGTCCACGCGGCGGCGGATGATTTCCAAGGATTGCTGCATGGTGCGGTCGTCCATGGCGATCATCTCGGCCTCGGACAGTTTGAATATCAGAATGTCACCGTCGTTAGTAACCTCGAAATCGCGGGAACCGGCACCGGTTAGTGTAACGATAGGACGGGTCAGGTTACGAACAACGTCAAGGGCCTTGGGCATACCCAAAGGTTCGCCTATCTTGATGCGCAACTCGTTTGGATCACCGCCTTGGCGACGCACGGAACCAACTTCGCTTTTAACTTTACGCAACACATCGCGCACCTCGGGCCACATGGAATCGATACGGTCTGCATAAACATCCGCAACCGCCACCTCGACCAGCAAATGCGCTCCGCCGCGAAGATCCAGCCCCAGATTAACTAATATGGAGGGAAGGAAGCTCGGCCAAGCGGCCATATCTGCTTCCATTTCAGGCGTGGCCACTACGCCCGCCTCGACCAGCGCACGGGCATCGTTGGCCTTTTCGACCTTGGTATAAAAGATATTAGGGATCGCGAAAGCTATGCCCAGCAGGCACAGAGACAAGATCAGCCCCTTCTTCCAGATCGAAAAATGCAACATGTTGGTAATATCCCGTAAAAAAGGCCACCCGTTGAGTGGCCTTAAAAAGGTTTAGGAAGGCTCGGTTTTGTTCATCACGTGGGTGATGGTGTTTTTGAGAATGCGGACTTTAACGTCTTTCGCAATCTCGACTTCAACTTCGCCGTCGTCTTTGACTTTGATCACCTTGCCGATGATGCCACCCTGGGTAACAATCTGGTCACCCTTGCGAAGCGCTTCGACCATATTGCGGTGGTTCTTCGCCTTTTTCTGCTGAGGACGGATCATCAGGAAATACATGATGCCGAAAATCAGGATGATTGGCACGAAACCGCCAAGGCTATCCATAATTCCGCCCCCTGCGGCTTGTGCGTATGCTGGTGATGCGAACATCTGATATCTCCTCTGTAATGCGCGAAAAACGCCGTTAAAAATCTGCGCGGACCCTAAAACGCCCATGACTTGGTTGCAAGGTGAATGGACGCAAAACCTGTTTAATTTCAAATAGGCAACCTGCGGGCTGGCTACAAGACGCACTCAAACCTTGTGATTGTGGTTTTTGCGTGGTTAACTTTGCGCATCCACAATCGAGGTTTGAGAATGAATACATTCTTCAATTCGTTGTCTGCGAATTTCGCCACCATACCCGGTGCGCTTCGCCCGTATCGTTATATCATTGTTATTGTTGCATTAATCGGCACCATATTCATGGGCGTTGGCGCAACCAAGTTCGAGCTGGACACCAGTATCGACTCGTGGCTGCCCAAGAATGACCCTGCGGTACAGGCGCTCGATGATTTCCGCCGCCAGTTTGGCAGCGATGACGGTTTGTTTCTGGTTTACCACGCCAAAGATGGCGATGTGTTTTCGGTGCAATCCCTTAAGGCCATTCAAGGACTGACCCGCGATCTGGAAAACTGGTACGATCTGGACCCGGCGGCACTTGGGATTGATGCCGAGATTATGGAGAATATGAACCACGTACTGCGGGTGCAAAGCCTCGCCAATACGCGGTATCAACTTAGCACCGCCGATTCACTGGAAAGTCTGGAGCTGATCCCCGAGGGGGCGGAAATAACCCCCGAGCTGGCCGCCGAAGTACGCCGGATTGCCCTCGATCAACCGGCGCTGGCGTTGTTGATGTTCTCGAAAAACAACGAATATGGCGCGGTGGTAATATCAACAGATTTCGGGGCGATTCCGGTGCAGGACGACGAGATTGTCGAACTTGATTTCGGCGAGGACTATCTCGATCTGGCGCTGGATTCCTTTGTGATTGATGTCGATGATACGGCCATCACGGCTGAGGTCGATTTCGAGGAAATCAAACCAACGACCTACATGGGCTTTATGAAGGGCTTAAAAGCGATATACGGCCAAGAGGAATACGCCGCCGCGTTCGAGTTTTACCCCATCGGCACCGCAGGCATGATGGATACGGCCATGGCGGCGATGGTCCAGTCCGGATATTTAGGCCTGATCTCTATATTTATCATCATGTTACTGCTCTATACGCTGTTCCAGACAGGGTCCGCCGTGATCTGGCCCATGACCGCCGTGATCAGTTCCTGCATCTGGCTGTTTGGCGGAATGGCGTGGTTGGGTATTTCCTCGTCCAGCCTGATCTCGCTGTCTGTCATGCTGGTTTTGGCCGTCGGAATCGCGGATTGTGTCCATGTGATGAGCGAATATCTGTTGTTCAAACGCGAAGGCATGAACCACGAAGACGCGATTGAAAAATCCTTCAGAAAAACCGGTGTGCCGATCCTGTTAACCACAATCACGACCATGTCGGGCATGTTGGCGATTGCTTTTGGCGGCGTTGGGCAGTTTGTGACGTTCGGAATTACATCCGCCATTGGCGTGGCGTTGGCGTTCGTATTTACGATCACCGTGCTGCCTGCTTTGCTTGAATTCTGGCACCCGCACACGAGCAAACCCCGGGCAAAGAGACCGTGGCAGCGCGCGATACTTATCATCTTCTTCCCGTTTGCAATCATCCGGTGGATATCAAAAAAGATCGGCCTTAGCTGGCTGTTAAGCGCCATCTGGTTGCAACCGCTGCTAGACAAAGTACCGGATTTTTCGTTCCGCTGGCGCTATCTTATTATCGCGGTGTTCACGGCGGTCTTCGTGGTTACCGGGTACGGCGCGACGAAAGTTAATATCGATTCCAACCTGATCGAGTTGTTCAAAGAGGATAATCCCGTGCGCGTCGCCTACGAGATCGTGGACGAGCATATGGCGGGGACCGGCTCGATGGAGGTGATGATGGATTTCAACGCGTCCGATGCCATGAGCGACCCTGCCGTGCTGCGGGCGATCTCTGATCTTCAGGATGTGCTGGAAAGCGAATACGGAAAATATGTGGTGCGCACGCATTCGCTGGCTGATCTGGTGAAAGACACTAACAAGATCATGAACGGCAATGATCCGGCGGCGTATATTATACCGGATGACCCGCTGGCGGTCTCGCAATTGCTGTATCTGTTCAACAGCTCGAACCCCAAGGATCGGCGGTCCTTGGTTTCGGACGACTATTCCCGTAGCCATATTACGATTCAGTTAAGGAATGCGGGCAGCCGTGAATACGCGATATTCTTCGAGGATATTCAAGCGGATATTGACGATATGCTGGGTGTCGTGCGCGGTTCTTACCCTGAAATGGAGACCAGCGTGACCGGATCGTTCGCCATGATGATGCGGATGAGCGATGTGATTTCCAAAAGCCAGTTCCGCTCGCTTAGCTTGGCGATTGTGATCATTTCGATTATCCTTGCGCTGTCGCTCGGCTCGCTTTCAGGCGGGTTGCTGGCGATCATCCCCAACATGCTGCCCGCCATTCTGGCCTTCGGTCTGATGGGGCTGCTGGGGGTTCCGCTTGATACGGACACCCTGATGATCGCGCCGCTTATAATCGGGATAGCGGTGGATGACACGATCCACTTCGTCACCCATTACCGAATGGCATTGGCCAACAGAATGAAACCCGCAGCCGCCTTGGTGCAAACCGTCCGCGAAGTGGGCCAGGCGGTAACATTTACGTCGATGGTCTTGGGATTGGCCTTCTTCATGCTTAGTTTTAGTGATTATCTGGGCTTGGCAAAGGTCGGAATCTTCGGATCATTGGCAATTTTCGTGGCACTGTTGTGTGACTTGTTATTCCTGCCAGCCCTGATTCACGTGTTCAAACCGTCTTTCGGTGTTAAATTCGAAGACGACGAATTGGAGGCAACCTGATGGTACATTTGAGACGTGGTTTTATTCTGGCAAGCTTGTTGGCTGTGGCCAGTGTTCTGCTGCCCTCGCTCGGGGCGGCGCAAACGGCGCGCGCCGTTACGGAGCAGCTGGATGCCAATGCCCTTAGCCAGAATAACTCGGTGTTCTCGATCATGAAAATCGCCACCTGCAAGTTCGGGATCAGTGGCGGGAAAATCCGCTGTACTGCACGGGCGACGGTGAAACGGCTCGAGAGCGCCTCCATCACCACGGGGCTGGACGGGAAGGATTCCCGAAGCATCGCGTTCATTCTGGAGCCTGCTTCCGAGCGCGGAATCGGAATGTTAAGTTATACCTATGACAGCAGTAAACCCAACGAGACATGGCTTTACCTGTCGGCACTTGGCAAAGTGAAACGGATCGTGTCCTCGAATTCCTCCAGCAGCGAGCCTGCCAGCCTGTTCGGCTCCGAGTTCACGACCGAGGATCAAGAGACCGGCAAGCTGGACGATTACACCTTCACGATGCTGGAAACGATCACCTTCAAGGGGCGCAAAACCTACGTGATCGAGCAAATTCCAACCCCTGCCCGCGCCCGTCAAAGCCGCTATGCACGCACAGTTCTGTGGATCGACGCCAGCCGTTACGTTAACGTCAAGGCGGCGATGTATGACAGTCGTGGCAAGGAAATCCGCCGTGTGATCGCGGATAATGTGGAGCGCGTGAATGGCATATGGATGGCCCGCAGCGTGACGATTATGAACCTCGTAACCAACCGCCTGTCGAACATGAAAATCGAGTCGCTGTATTTCGGCGTCAGCATCAACCCTGCCCTGCTAACCCAACGCGCATTGACCGATACGGCGTTCCGTGAACGTCATCTGAACGCGCTGCGGGCGCAGGCGAATTAGGAGGGGCCCCATGCGTTTATCAATCGTTCTGGCCACCTTGATGGCTGCCGCTCCGGCCCTCTCGCAGGAACTGGCGCTGGATTTTGACAGTTTCGATTTCGACGACAGCGCAATCATCATCGACGAATTTCCGACCAGCGGCATGGAAATTTCGACCGCGATTGGCCTGTCGTACGCAGGCATCGGCGTTCTGGATGCAAGCTACGCCGCACAAATAAATTTAGCTAACGAGCACGCTTTAGGCGCGTTAGGGTTCCTTGAGTGGGCCGGAAATATCGCGATGGTTAACGACGACGTATTTATAGAAATGACACGTGTTCACTTGCAAAACTCGGCAGGCGATTTCAGTTGGAAGCTGGGAAAATACCGTATCGGCTGGGGCGAGGTCGAGGGCGCACCTGTGCTCGACGTGATCAACTCCGGCCTGTCATTCGGCGGCAGCGGTCTGCCCACGGACGAGCCGCCGGGCCAATGGTTTATCGGCCTCGACTACTTCGCCAAGTCTGCGACGATTTCCAGCTTCGTCGGGGTCGCGCCCGAAGTTGCACACATAATCCCGACCACAAACTCGACGGATATCGAGGTGGGCGTAAAAGCCAGCCTGCCAACCGAAAGCGGTTCGGTTAGCCTTTATGCCGCACAGTTGGTGCCCCAATCCGGCGTGGTTGATATTGGAAACGCCACTAGCAATGCCATGCCCTACACGCTGGTCGGCATCAGCGCCACACGCAGTTTTGGCAACCTGTTGCTTGAAATAGACGTGGCCGGAAAGTTCGGCTTGCAACGCTCCACCGATGTGGAGCTATCCAGCCATGACCGCGTAGATGTGGCCCTCGGGGTCGAATATGCAGCGACAAACACAATGCAATTATCGGCGGCGGTGGTCCGGCAACATTGGCTGGAACAGGCCGAGGACTACTTTGAACTTGGCGGGTATTTATCCCCGCAAACCTCGGCTAATTATATTTTGGGTGTGAGCGAAGCATTGATGGACGGAAAATTAAGTATATCTGCCAATATCCTGGGAACGCTTGATAATAGCGCGAACGTAACAGCACTGTCAGCCAGCTACGCCTACACTGACCGACTGGAATTTGGCGCATCCGCCATGTGGATGGGCGCCGATGCGGGCACACCTCTGGAAACGCTGGACGGCTTCACGCAGTTCGGTATTACGTCTACCTTCCGCTTTTAGGCCGAGGCCTGACGCGCCCCGTTACCTTTTCGGTAAACTTTGCCGGAAATTCAGATTCATCAAAAACCCCGATAAACATCCCGACATTCTCGGGGCCGCCCCGCTTACCCTCAATCTCGACATCAGAGATCGTCGTGCGTTGCGACATGCGCCGCCCCCATTGGGCGAGGCGATCGTACATTTCAGCGATCACCACCCTATGAGCCTCGCTTTGTCCAAGGTCATTCAGCTCGCCCGGATCAACGTGTCTATCAAACAGCATTGGGCGGAATCCACCCTCGGAATGCATAAAAGTATAGCGTTCCGTTGCCACCATAAACAGTCGCGCGTCTTTGGGTTTCAGGCCCAGATTGGCGCACATCGGGGTGGCGGAATAGTCGTATTCGCTGATCG
>CAKZNY010000271.1 GCA_937132145.1 uncultured Paracoccaceae bacterium
AATTAGATAATGTTACATGGCCGGAAGGTTCTTCTTGTTATTGGCGGCGGAATTGCGGCGTATAAATGCCTCGATCTGATCCGGCGGCTGGCGGAGCGTGGCGCAACGGTTACGCCTGTTCTGACCCGTGCTGCCACAGAATTCGTGACACCGTTATCGGTCGCAGCACTGGCGGGCGAGAAGGTCTACACCGATCTGTTCGACCTGACCGACGAGGCCGAGATGGGTCACATCCAGCTTTCCCGCGCTGCGGATTTGTTGGTTGTGGCACCTGCGACAGCGGATTTATTGGCCAAGATGGCGACAGGGCAGGCGAACGATCTGGCGACTACGCTTTTGCTGGCGACGGATAAACCCGTGCTGGTCGCCCCTGCGATGAACGTCCGCATGTGGGAACACCCAGCGACACAACGAAATATCGCGACTTTGAAATCCGATGGTGTGCGGTTTGTTGGCCCCAATGATGGCGACATGGCGTGTGGCGAATTTGGCCCCGGGCGGATGTCCGAGCCGCTGGAAATTATCAGCGCCATTAGTGGCATGCTGGCCGACGGTCCGCTTAGTGGCAAACATGTTTTGGTGACGTCTGGCCCGACACACGAGCCGATTGATCCGGTGCGGTATATCGCCAATCGCTCCTCCGGCGCACAGGGAACCGCGATTGCCGAGGCATTAGTGGCCCTTGGTGCGAGCGTTACGTTTATTACCGGCCCCGCCGATGCGGAACGGCCCAAAGGCGTGAAGGTGGTTGAAATTCAAACCGCGCAACAAATGCTTGAGGCCACGCAAAACGCTTTGCCCGCTGATGCTGCTATTTTTGCTGCCGCTGTGGCGGATTGGCGAGTGGCGAACGCGCAGGACTCCAAGATCAAGAAGGATGGGTCGGGCAACATGCCCTCGTTTGATTTCATCGAGAACCCCGACATATTGCGGACCGTCTCAAAAATGCTTGAGGGCCGCCCGCAACTGGTTATCGGGTTTGCGGCTGAAACCGACGATGTGCTGGCTAATGCGACAGCCAAGTGGAAACGCAAAGGTTGTGACTGGATTATTGCGAACGATGTCTCGCCTGAAACGGGCATCATGGGTGGCTCGGAAAACGCGGTTACGCTGATCTCCGACAAGGGGCAGGAGCCGTGGGCGCGGATGAGCAAGGTGGACGTTGCCCGCAAACTCGCCACCAGAATCGCCGAGGCGTTGGTTTGAACCAGATCGTTCGCATCCACCGGACCGAAAATTCCGACGTCGAAATTCCCTTGCCCGGCTACGAAACCGAAGGCTCGGCGGGTATGGATATACGGGCGAATTTTCCGGCTGAGACACGCGCCGAAGGTATCACCCTCGCTGTTGGTGCGCGCGCTTTAATCCCGACAGGCCTGAAATTTGAAATCCCGCTGGGGTACGAAGTGCAGATCCGTCCGCGCTCTGGTCTTGCGCTAAAACATGGCGTTACATTGGTTAACGCGCCGGGCACCATCGACAGCGATTATCGCGGCGAGGTCGGAATGATCCTGATTAACCTAGGCGATGAGCCCTTCCGCATCACCCACGGCGAACGTGTCGCGCAGATGGTGTTCGCGCAGGTCGCACGCTGTGAAATTACCGAGGTAACCTCCCTAACCTCAACCGAACGCGGCGTTGGCGGCTTCGGTTCTACCGGAAACACGTAAATATGCTACGAATGTCCCGCAAAATCGTTCTGGCCTTGGAGGCCGTTCTGGATATCGCCTACAACGGGCGGCCGCACCCCGTGCAATCCAAGGACATAACCGAGCGCCAAGGTATTCCGCAACGCTATCTGGAACAGGTCCTGCAACAACTGGTGCGTGCCGGTGTGCTGAAAGGTGTTCGAGGCCCGCGCGGGGGATACACGCTGGCGCGGGAACGTCGTCGAATTACACTGGGCGATGTTTTACGGGTTGTTAACCAGATGGAGAACGACGAGGATTCCACGGTTTCCTGCGCAGAATTAGGCGAGCAGATCATCAGCCCGATCTGGGAAGAAATGCAGGGCGATATCCTGAAGCATTACGATGCAATCACGTTGGAGGACCTGTGTCGTGAGGCCCAAGCAAAGGGAATTAAGCGGGCGGACGAGGAATCCGTCAGCTTTACCATTTAGAAACCTTCCTTAACAAAACTAAACCGCCCCATATATGTTGAAGCGATCAAAGCCCCGATAGCTCTGGTTGTTCATTCAAAACTTTGTATAATTCGCGGCGTTAAGAGGATTTTAACCATGCCTACACCACCACGCGGCCAGATTTACGACGACATAACGCAAACTATGGGCGGAACGCCGCTGGTTAGACTTTCGCGGTTCGCGGCGAAAATGGGTGTGAATACAGAAATTTGCGGGAAGCTTGAATTTTTCAACCCGATGGGCTCCGTAAAAGACCGTATCGGTGTCGGGATGATCGACGCGCTTGAGGCTTCGGGCGAATTAAAACCCGGCGGCACGTTGATCGAGCCGACCAGCGGCAATACCGGTATTTCGCTGGCATTTGTATGTGCCGCGCGCGGGTACAACCTGATCCTGACGATGCCTGAAACCATGTCGGTTGAGCGGCGAAAAATGTTGGGGCTCCTTGGGGCTAAATTGGAACTGACCGACGGCGCCAAAGGTATAAAAGGCGCGATTGAGCGGGCTGAAGAAATGGTTAACGAGATTGAGGGCGCAATTCTGCCCCAGCAATTCAAAAACCCCGCAAACCCCGCGATACATGAAACCACCACGGCTGAGGAGATTTGGCAGGACACTGGCGGCAAAGTCGATGTGTTTATTTCTGGCGTTGGTACAGGCGGAACGCTTACGGGCGTCGGAAGGGTTCTGAAAAAACGGAACCCGAGCGTTCAGATCATCGCGGTCGAGCCGGAGGACAGCCCTGTTCTGTCTGGCGGCGTTGCCGGACCACATAAAATCCAAGGGATCGGGGCCGGAATTATTCCGCCGGTTATGGACGTTGATCTGATAGACGAGATTTTCACCATCAGCAACGAAACCGCCTTCGAGATGGCGCGAACACTGGCAACCGTTGAGGGGATTCCGGTTGGTATTTCGTCCGGTGCGGCGCTTGCGGCGGCTGTCGAAATCAGCGAACGGCCTGAAATGGCAGGCAAACGGATCGTCGTGATCTTGCCGAGTTTCGCCGAGCGGTATCTGTCTACATCCCTGTTCGACGGTCTATGATGCTGGATCGTCTTGCCTCCGGTGGTTTGGCTACCGTTTTATTGATCACCTTTCTGGCCCTTGGGTATGCGCGCGTGCTGTATGCGCCGCGTCGGGTGTATATCGGCATTGCTGTGCTTGTTGCGCTGACACTCATAGGCTCGCAATTCCTGCCGTCACAGAATATATTCCGTATCAGAATCGCCGATAGCTTCGGCTTCGGGGGGCTTGTTCTGTTGTGGATGGCCCCTGTAATTGTATACGGTTTTCTGATTTGGTGGATACGCCGGAAAATACGCCTTCGGGAGGGAAATGATGGAAGCTAAGGAACTCGAACGCTACGCCCGTCACATCGTTTTGCGCGAAATCGGTGGAACAGGTCAGCAGAAACTTCGCAAGGCGCGGGTGCTGGTTATTGGCGCGGGCGGGCTTGGATCGCCGGTTTTGATGTACTTGGCGGCGGCGGGTGTCGGGGTTTTAGGGGTTGTTGATGATGACATTGTCAGCCTGTCCAACCTTCAGCGGCAGGTTTTGCATTCCACTCAAAGCATCGGGATGCCCAAGGTTTCATCTGCAATCGAGGCGGTCGAGCGCATTAACCCTCATGTAACAGTCGAGCCGCACCAGATCCGCATCACGGCTGAAAACGCCACCAAAATAATCGGTGATTACGATCTGGTTCTGGATGGTTCAGACAATTTCGACACGCGGTATTTGATTAACGACGTCTGCGTAGCCCTTAACAAGCCGTTAATTTCGGCGGCGATGAGCCAATGGGAAGGGCAAATCAGCCTGTATGATCCCGCAAATGGCGGCCCGTGTTATGCCTGTGTATTTCCTGAAAGACCCGCCGATGGTTTAGCACCATCGTGTTCCGAGGCAGGTGTGATGGGCGCTTTGGCGGGCGTCATGGGTTCGATGATGGCGGGCGAGGCGATAAAATATATCACGGGCGCAGGCGAAAGCCTGCGTGGACAAATGTTGCTCTTTGATGCTTTGTATGGCGAGAGCCGCAAATTCAAACTGACCGTTAATTCGGATTGTCTTGTTTGCGGTACGTCCGACTAGAGCATGCTTGGCACGACCTGATCCGGTGGGCGGTGCCCGTCGGCGAAGGTTTTGATGTTGATGATAACTTTTTCACCCATCTCGATCCGGCCCTCGATGGTTGCGGAACCCATATGCGGAAGCAGCAGAACGTTATCCAAACCCTTTAACCTTGGGTTAATATCATTGCCGTGCTCATACACATCGAGGCCTGCGCCCGCCAATTCCCCTGCACGCAGCATTCGGGTCAGGGCGTTTTCGTCAACGATTTCGCCGCGGGCGGTGTTAATGATATACGCGCTCGGCTTCATTAGTTTCAGGCGGCGCGCATTTAGCAAATGGAACGTGCCGGGGGTGTGCGGGCAGTGGATCGACAAGATGTCCACGCGCGCCAGCATTTGATCGAGGCTTTCCCAATACGTCGCCTCTAACGCCGCTTCGGTATCCAGATGCAGGCGGCGACGGTTGTGATAATGAACCTGCAAGCCAAAGGCTTTTGCGCGGGTGGCCACGGCCTGACCAATCCGGCCCATGCCAAGAATGCCAAGGCGTTTGCCGCCAATTCGGTGGCCCATCAGCGCGGTGGGTGCCCAACCCTGCCAATCGCCTTGCTGCATCAACATTGTGCCTTCGCGAAGACGGCGCGGGACAGCCAGGATCATCGCCATGGTCATATCGGCGGTATCATCCGTCAAAACACCCGGAGTGTTGGAAACCATAATCCCGCGTTTCAGCGCCGTTTGCACGTCGATGTGGTCGAAACCTGAACCGTAATTCGCGATAAGGCGCAGGTTATCGTTCGCGTGGGCCAGCATCTTTTGGTCAATCACATCCCCAAGGGTCGGCACCAGAATATCGGCACGGCTGATGGCATTGGCCAAGGTCTCGGCATCCATCTTTTCGTCTGTCTCGTTCAGCTCCACATCGAAAAGTTCGCGCATACGGGTCTCGACAGGTTCGGGCAAACGACGGGTTACGATGACCTTCAGGGGTGCTTTTGTCATATTGCTTTTGCCTCATCGGGTTGAAAACTTTGTGCTAACATGGCAGCAAAGGAACGGCGGGGGAATGGCAAAAATGCCAAACCGCGCGATGCAGGCTAATTACAGGCGTATATCATGTTGAAACCCATGCGACATTTGTTGCGAACCATCGTTATTCTGGCGATTGCATCTGGTTTGGGTGCATCATTTGTAGCCGCGCAGCAGACCGCGGAACCGATACTTGGACCGATCACCAACCTGCCGTTACCGCGTTACGTCAGCCTGAAAGGTACAGAAGCCAATGTCCGGCGCGGGCCGAGCCATACGCATCCTACCGACTGGGTGTTGATGCGTGCCGGCACGCCTTTGCAAATCACGGCCGAGTTTGAGCATTGGCGGCGTGTGCGGGATCAAGACAATGTCGGGGGCTGGATACATTATTCGCTGCTTAGCGGCCACCGGACGGTTGTTGTAGTGGGGCAGCGTATTCCACTGCACGAAGAACCGAGCGAGACATCGCGCACGATCGCGTTGGCGGAAAAGGGCGTGATTGCTTCCCTTGGAACGTGCCTGCCGAATTGGTGCGAGATCGAAACGGGCGGGTTTGAAGGTTGGGTTTTAAAGTCCGAAATTTGGGGCGTAGGGGCCGCAGAGATACGCGAGTAGTTGCTTATCGGATAATCCATACCTACCTATTCAACAGCTAAGTATTGCCCGTTACATGCGTCGCAGATAAACTTCTGCACAAATTCTATTCATTGTTGGAGATTATAAGGTGAAAAAACTATTAACGGCTTTTGCGACTATCGCGATTGTAAGCAGTGCAACTTACGTTGTGGCGCAGAACCAGCTTGAAACGACGCTCGATCTGGCTGTTCGTGGAATGATGGATGACGGCAGCGACGTTTCCTATGCCGAGCGCATTATTGGCGCGAACGGAAGTGTGGAATACACCGATCTGGTAATCTCGGCACCGGATGGCACGTTTACGATGTCTATGGATTGGCTAAAGGGTGTTCCGGCCGGCTCCGACGTTACGTTCACAGTTTCCGATATTATTAACGTCACGGGTCAGGAAGATGGCGTTGAGTTTTCGTTCGAGATTCAATCCTCGGGGTTTATGCTGACGACAAACGGTTTGTTGCGTGAAGCGATGAGCACCGAAGATGTCACAGTTACATTCTCTGCCGATGAATTCGTCGTTACGGGTGGTGACCCTGACAGCGATGTTCTACGGAATCTCTTCGTTGATTTCGGAGCGATTGATTTCGATCTGTTGGTTTCGACAGAAGAGATGTTCGTTAAGGGCGCATTTGATACCGAAAAGATGAACATTGCTTACGATTACACTATCGACGGCAATTCGCAGGAAACCGAGCAGACAACCGAAGCCGTCTCCCTGTCGTTCGAGTTTGATATTCCAGAAGACGAGGAAGAGGCGCTTGGGTATCTTGATGGTAGCAAATCCGGCGTATTCAAGATGTACAGCGGTGCCAGTGAATTTGTGATGACAATGAATTCGAACGGTATCGCAATAGGTATGGAGGGCACTTCCGGAGAGGGCTCCATCTTGCTTGAGGTTGTGGATGGAAATATCACCTACGACGTTAATGTAGACGGGTTCGATATGGTCGTAACGCCTGGTGAAGGCCTGCAAATTCCGCCAATCGAGATGAGCATGGGCGAAATGGCAATGAAACTTGTCATTCCTGCGGGGGCAACCGATGCTCCGGCCGAGATGATTATCGATATTCTGTTCGCCGATCTGGTTATCGGGGAAAGTCTGTGGTCGATGATTGACCCCGATAAAACGATTTCACGAGCGCCTGCCCAGCTGGATATTGATATCGAAGCGTTGGTACAACTTGATGCGATGGCAGTAATATCCGGCGAGGAGCCAACCTCGGCTGCAACGATCTACAGTCTGGATATCAACCAGATTTTGCTGTCACTTGCCGGAGCATCGATACAGATAGACGGCGCGGCAACGTTCGATAACTCTGGTCCTATCCCCACGCCGTTGGGTTCGTTGACTATCGACATACGCGGCTTCTCCACATTGGCAAACCAGTTGGTGGAACTTGGTCTGCTTAATAAAATACAGGCCGGAATGGCGATAGGCATGCTGATGGCTTTTGGTAAGCCGGGCAGTGAGGCGGATCAGTTTATCTCGGAAATTACATTCTCGGAAAACGGGATACTGGCGAACGGCCAACCAATTCGGTAACCTGTGTTAATGAAACCTTTAAGGCTCGTCGTTGGTTCGGCGGGCCTTTTTCATGCGCTAGCGGGTGCGTCGTAGATAAACGTAATATGCACCGCCGCCACCATGCTTGGCGTGAGCTGGGGTTATTTGCAAAATCTTTGGTTTCAAATCAGGGCGGCTTAGCCAATGGGGCAGGCTGTGGCGCAAGATACCTTGGCGGGTTGGCATGATGCCTTCTTCCGCGCGGGTGGAATTGCCTTTGCCGGTAATCACCAACGCCAGCCGTTTTCCCGCAGCATGGCTTCGATGAATAAACGCCGTTAATTCCGAATGCGCCTGCGCCGCCGTTAACCCATGCAAATCGAGCCGCGCATCCGGTTTGATCTTACCCTTGCGAAGACGCTCGAAATTTTTGCGGTCCATCTGGTGGTCGGGCTTCAAACTGGCCACCATCGGGTCAGGTGCCAGATTAACAGTCACCCGCGCCTCGGGCAGCATTCCGCCAATTTGGGTTAACGGGCGGATCATCTGCCGTGACGGTTTTTGTGCCAGAGGTACACGTTCGGGTTTAGGTGTGAAGATTACCACCTTGATGGGTTTAACCGGATGCAGGGGCGCGGTGGTCTGGGTGACCTTCGACCATACCTCGTGATCGTCCTCGCTTAGTTTTCCGTGCTTTCGGCGTACCATGACACAGTTTTATGCCCCGGTCCCGACCAGAAGCCAGTTCGGGTTATCGCCAGACATAAGTCGTGCAAAAGTCCAGATATCGGATTGTTTCTTGATGTGCTTTTCGTCACCCTCGACGATTTCACCATCGGCATTGCGGACAACGGATGTCAGCTCGCCAGTGAATTTCATGGTGATTTCGGCTTCGTTGTTTTCCTCGTCAAACCTCGCGGAAACCAGCTTAACGCTGCTTACACCGATGAAATTCGCATCGACGGTCAGGCCGCTATCGGCTCGGGCCGTAATGACCGAGGAAAAGGATTCGTAAACATCAGGGGCAAGATATTGCTCAAGAAACGGTAGATCACCGTTTTCGAAGGCCATAAGGATCATCTCGTAGGCTTGGCGTGACCCACCTGAAAAAACCTCGACCGAGAACCCTGCTTCGGCCCGCTTCATCGCGGCCAACGCTTTGCCGGAATCACTTTTCAAATCAACATAGTTAGAAATATCAAAGTCTTCGAGACCACCCTCAATCACCTCAAACTTGCGTTTTGAGGTTTGGGCGGGCGCAGTTGTACCCTCGAAGCCCTCGCGTGTTCCAAGCACATTGCGGAGCCGCAGCACCAAAAACAACGCCACACCTGCAAGAACAAGGATTTGAATCAATTGCGAACCCATGATCGACCTTTCGAAAATTTTCTGGCTAAACATTGGCGTTCAGCCTATTCGCTACCTATGTAATCATTGTAACGGGTCAAGTCCATTGGCCTATATAAACTTTGGAAAAGACATATGTGGCTATTTTTTCTCTTTGTTGCGGTCCCGATTGTTGAAATCGGCCTGTTTATTCAAGTCGGTGGCTTCCTTGGGTTGTGGCCAACACTGGCTATCGTCGTTCTGACGGCACTGGTCGGAACGACATTGATGCGGGCGCAAGGCATGGCCGCGCTGCAAAACCTGCAAACCAGCATTGAGCGGGGCGGCAACCCTGCGGACCCGATTGCTAACGGCGCATTCATCCTGATCGCCGGTTTATTGCTGTTAACGCCGGGGTTCTTCACCGATACAATCGGATTATTGCTGCTCGTACCACGGATACGCCAAACGCTTATCCGTGCTGTCGTGACGCAACTGAAAGCACGCGCTACGGTTTACGCATCGTCTGGATTTAATACACAGACGAAATACGCATCTGACACCGTTCTTGAGGGTGATTTCGAAGTGGCTGAAGACAATGTGAACAGCAAACCCGGGAATTCTGGCTGGACCCGCCCAGAGGAGTGAACGAGCGATTGTTCCTTCTGCATAGAAGTGATACTCCGACTTCCAGTACTTAAAATCACATCGGGAATTCGTCCAAATGGCAGACAAAGTGGCAAAAGAAAATAACGGTGCGGCCGAGGGCACACCCCCGCAGCAGCCTCGCGTGCAAATCCTTAACCAATATACTCGCGACTTGTCGTTTGAAAACGTAGCGGTGCAGAAGGACCGGATGCCGGAAGGTAAAACCGACTTCGCAGTTCAGGTTGCCCTGAATGCGCGGAAATTGGATGAGAATCAGTATGAAGTTATCAACAAACTGAAGGTTGCAGCCACCATCGGTGAAGACAAAATCTTCATTCTAGAGCTGGATTACGCTGGCCGTTTCAAAATCGAGAACGTGCCGAAAGAACAGCTACACGCGTTTTTGATGGTCGAGTGCCCACGGCTGATCTTCCCGTATCTTCGCCGTGTTGTTGGTGATGTGACACGTGATGGTGGCTATCCGCCGCTGAATCTGGACAACATCGATTTCCTTGCACTTTATCGGGGCGAAATGGCCCGCATGGCGAAAGCACAGGCCGAGGCCAAAGACGCGACGATTTCCTAAACCGGGTAAATTGCGAAAAGGGCGACTATGCGGTCGCCTTTTTTATTTGAACTGGTTCCAGACAGCGTTTTCGCCTAGTTTTTCCACAAACGCATTATGCGCTTCGGCTTCTTCGTCGGAAATGCGGGATGGTAACGGTCGGGGTCGTTGTGGCGGGGACCAATTCGCAGCCGCTCCATCGTCGCTTGCATCCTTATTTGAAACAATCGACAAGACGAGATCCGGCTGGCGACCGCCGATCAGTTCCAGATAAACCTCCGCAAGGA
>CAKZNY010000272.1 GCA_937132145.1 uncultured Paracoccaceae bacterium
ACTGTTGGGGGATCCTCGGGCTGGTCGGGGGAGACGTCAACTGGATCAGCTATAGCTTTCGGGTTTGACTTGCTTGTGTCGGGTGCCGGTCCAAAACGGTTGTCCTCAGCATCTCCGGCAGAGGCGACCCAGACCAGCAAAATGATCCATCCGACAACCGGGATAAGCCATAACAACAGCGCCCAGGCAGATTTGTTGCGGTCGTGCAACCTGCGAACCCAAACCGCCAGCGACGGGAGCAGTACTGCCAACGTAAATATGCTGCTAAACAGGGGTACGGCGTTCATTCCGCCGCCAAACGAAACGGTGTCCAGACCTTGCAGAACTACACTGCTGCCCTGAACGAAAAGCAGGAACCACCAGAACTCGGATCGGCTGGCACGCCCCGAGAAGGTGGCATATTTTTTGAAACAGGTTTTGACAGATGTTTGGAAATTCATTTCATTAACCCTCACGCTTTGCCGATTTTAGGTTCCTTGCCTTTTAGTATACGCCCGATGTTTGCATGATGGCGCACCCAGACCAGTACGGCCAAAATCACGCCCAGCCACACGGCCGAGGGCGCGTCGAAGACGTATAACCATACGGGCGCGCTGGCCGATGCCGCTAGCGATGACAGCGAGGACATGCGAAGGGCTAGTGCCGTTGCCAACCAAACCATACAGGCGGCGAGGCCAGCCCAGAAGTTTAATGCCAACATAATGCCAAGGAATACGGCCACGCCTTTGCCGCCTTTGAACATCAGATAGATCGGGAAAAGATGGCCAAGGAAGGCCCCGAGGGCAGCAACCTGTGCCGCGTCCTCACCTAGAAATGCACGGGCAATAAGAACGGCCGCGGCACCTTTGCCTGCATCCAGAACCAGCGTGGCAATCGCCGCTTTCTTCGAGCCGGTGCGCAACACGTTTGTCGCCCCGATATTGCCCGAGCCAATCTCGCGCAGGTTCCCTAGCCCCATAACTTTGGCGATAATCATCCCGAAAGGCACCGAGCCAAGCAGATAGGCGGCAATTATAACCCCAAGCAGCCAAGGCCATTGTTGTTCAAAAGCGGGGTTGGCACCCCAGAAACGTACGAAATCGGGTAGCATGGTGGCTCCTTAAAATACTTGTTTGCCAGCGACGAAGGTTTTTAGAACCTTACCCTGCATCCGCCGCCCGTCAAAGGGTGTGTTTTTCGATTTCGACAGCAGTTTGAAACGATCCATGACAAAGGGTGCATCCGCATCGAAAACAATTAGGTCGGCAGGCGCACCAACGGCCATACGACCAGCCTTTAGGTCAAGCAGTTTTGCCGGATTTAGACTGATGGCGCGGAACAACGTCGGCAAGTCCATATGCCCGCCGTGCACCAGTTGCATCAACGCAGGCAGCATCGTTTGCAGGCCAACGGCACCGCTGGCGGCCTCCTCATAAGGCAGGCGTTTGGATTCCTCGTCCTGCGGGGTGTGCATGGAACTGATGATGTCGATCAACCCATCCGCCACCGCTTGCACCACCGCCAAACGATCATCCTCGGACCGTAGCGGAGGTTTGACTTTGAAGAAGGTGCGGTAATCCTCAACATCAAATTCGTTGAGCGTGAGGTGATGGATGGACACGCCTGCCGTCACATTTAACCCCATCGCCTTGGCGCGTTCCAGAACGGGCAGGGCGAGGGCGGTGGTGATCTGGTCCGCGTGATATTTCGCGCCCGTCATCTCGACCAACGCCATGTCGCGTTCAAGCTGAATGCGTTCGGCCATCGGGGAAACGGCGGGCAGACCTTGTTTGGTGGCGAACGGGCCAGAGGTCACGCACGCGCCTTTCGACAGCATCGGTTCCTGCACATGCGCGATCACCAGCGCGTTGGTGGCGCTGGCGTATGTCAGGATACGTTGCAGGATTTTGGGGTTGGTGACGGGGCGATCGGCGTCCGTGAATGCGACCGCGCCCGCGTCTTGCAAAAAGCCGATCTCGGCCATTTCCACACCGTTGCGCCCCTTGGTCAGGGCGGCCATGGGCAGAACGTTGACGGGGCTGGCATCCGCCGCACGCCGCCGGAAAAAGTCGAGGATCTCGGGCGTGTCAATCGCAGGCGTGGTGTCGGGGCGCGTGACCATAGTGGTAACACCGCCCGCCGCCGCGGCGAGGCCGGCCGTGCGGAAACTTTCCTTATGACGCTCGCCGGGTTCGCCGATCTTGACGCCGATGTCGATGATCCCGGGCGCGAGATATTTGCCTTTGCAGTCAATTCCATCGGTGGAAGCGGGCAGAATTTCGGCGATCAGACCATCTTCAATACGAACCGCCCCGAGGGTCACGGTTCCGGCTTCGGGGTCAATTATGCGGGCGTTTGTGAGGGTGAGGGTCATTTTCTGTCCTTACTTTGCCGGTAAATTGCAAGCGGCCAAAATCGTTTTGATCACTCCGACGCGGTCCGATTGATACTTGATCAAGTGCTTATCACCACTGGTCGTGACAACCTGAACCGCGCTGAAAACTCCGCGAACGGCCTTGATTTCACCAAGCGGGATGACGTGCCCGTTCGGCAAGGTCAGGGATTGCGCACTCAATACCCAAACATTGGCAAGCTGTTCTTTGAAAAGATAAAACCCACGAATTGCGATGGCAATGAAGGCTCCGACGACCCCCACCCACACTGATGGGGTTTCGGTTAAGACGAGGTAACTTGTCATTAGGGCGGCACCCAGAATTGCAAGAATAACGTGCTCGAGAATATAGGTGCCACGGTTGGAGGTGATGCGGATGGTTTTGGTGTCAGGCATCTAAATCCCCCGCTTTAGATTTCCGCAAATTCCGGACCAGCAAATCCATCACCGCCATGCGCACCGCGACGCCCATCTCCACCTGCTCCTGAATAACCGAGCGGTTGATGTCGTCGGCCAAGGTTCCGTCGATCTCCACGCCGCGATTCATCGGGCCGGGGTGCATGACGATGGCGTCGGGTTTGGCGTTCGCCAGTTTGGCCGGGTCGAGGCCCCAGCGGTGGTAATATTCGCGCTCCGATGGGATGAAGCCGCCGTCCATGCGTTCCTTTTGCAGGCGCAGCATCATGACGACGTCCACGTCTTTCAGGCCCTCGACCATATCATCCGTGACCTCGACCCCCAGTTTTTCAATGCCGGCTGGCATCAGGGTTTTGGGGCCGATCAGGCGGATGCGGTTTTCCATTTTTCCCAGCAGGAAGATGTTTGAACGGGCGACGCGGGAATGTGCGATGTCGCCGCAAATCGCGATGGTCAGGCGGTGCAGGCGGCCTTTGGAGCGACGGATTGTCAGGGCATCCAGCAAGGCTTGGGTGGGGTGCTCGTGACGGCCATCGCCTGCATTCAACACCGCGCAGTTAACCTTTTCGGCCAAAAGCTTAACGGCACCGGAATGGGGGTGGCGCACGACTAGAAGATCGGGGTGCATGGCGTTCAGGGTCAGCGCGGTGTCGATCAGGGTCTCGCCCTTTTTGATGCTGCTGGCTTGCATGGACATGTTCATAACGTCTGCCCCAAGACGTTTTCCGGCAATCTCGAAACTCGCCTGCGTGCGGGTGGAGTTTTCAAAGAACATGTTGATTTGGGTAAGGCCAGCCAACACATCCAAGTGTTTGTTTTGTTTCAGGTTATGTTTGACATAGTGGTCGGCCAGATCGAGGATTTCGGTGATGCCTTCGGGGGTCAACGACTCGATCCCGAGAAGATGGCGCTGGGTGAACATGCTGGCGACTCCTTATCGGTGATTTGGGTGCTTATAGCAGGGAAATCCGCTGGAACAAGCCGCTGGATTTGGCTAGGGTGTAAATATGACGATGGAACCGCAAGAATATCACGAGGCGTTGGCGCAGCTTGCATGGCTGGTGGAACTGGGCGCCGACGAGGCTATCGGCGCGGTTGGCGTTAACCGGTATGAAGAAAAGGTTAAGCCTGCGAGAGTGCCTGTGGAAGCCCCCGTCGTGGCCGTTGATAAACCTGTTGATATACCTGCGGAAGCCGCGCGTTTGGCGGCGGGTTGTGCCGATCTGGAGGCACTTCGCGCGGCGCTTGAAGGTTTCGATGGATGTGCGCTGAAACGTGGCGCGCGGAACACGGTATTTTCGGACGGAAATCCGGCGGCGCGGGTGATGATTATTGGCGAAGCGCCCGGGCGGGACGAGGATATTCAGGGCAAGCCATTCATCGGTCACTCCGGACAATTACTGGATAAAATGCTTGCAGCCATTGGACTTAGCAGAAATGCCGAGGCGCCAGAGGATGCGGTTTACATCACGAATGTCCTACCGTGGCGGCCCCCGCAAAATCGCGACCCGCTGGATGAAGAAAAGGCGATGATGAAGCCGTTTTTGATGCGGCATATTGAATTGGTGAAACCGCAGGTTTTGTTGTTGGTCGGGAACCCGTCTAACCAGACTTTGTTGGAGACTAATCAAGGGGTTACACGGTTGCGCGGGAAGTGGCACGAGGTTGCAGGTATTCCTGCGTTGCCGATTTTCCATCCGGCGTATTTGCTGCGCAGGCCCGAGAAAAAACGCGAGGCCTGGGCGGATTTGTTGATGCTTAAAACGAAATTGGAAGAGGGTTGAATGTCTCATATTAGTGCTAGTGAAAAGCGAGAATTTGTTCCGGTACGAATTGCTATTCTGACGGTGTCGGATACGCGAAAACTGGAGGAGGATCGCTCGGGCGATATCTTGGTCAAGCGGATCGAGGCGGCGGGGCATATTCTGGCGGCTCGGGATATTGTGCGCGACGAACGTGCTGATATTGCTGATAAATTACGCAACTGGGCGGCGGATGACGGCGTTGATGTTGTGATCTCGACCGGTGGCACAGGGTTGACGGGGCGTGATATTACGGTGGAAGCGCACCGCGATGTTTACGAGAAAGAGATTGATGCATTTTCGACCCTTTTCACCATGGTTTCGGTGGATAAAATCGGAACGTCTGCGGTGCAATCTCGGGCTTGTGGCGGGGTTGCTGGCGGGACGTATATGTTTGCGCTACCGGGGTCTCCGGGGGCTTGCAAGGATGGCTGGGATTTGATTTTGAAGGACCAGTTGGATTATCGGCATTTGCCCTGCAATTTCGTCGAAATTATGCCTCGGTTGGAGGAGCATAAGCAGCGCTCCAAGGGGTAGATTTGGGCGTTAACCTTTGGCCTGAAACAGCGGTTTTTCGTGTGCACAATGCGTACACAACCCGTACACAACGCGTATGTACGATTTGTGTTAAGTTTTGGGGGTGGGGTGTTGCGTAATTGTTACATTGACACCGATAAGTGCCGTTGCAAATTCTGAAACAAAATTGGCGGTTC
>CAKZNY010000273.1 GCA_937132145.1 uncultured Paracoccaceae bacterium
TCAGGACAAAGTCTCACCCGCTATCGATGTCGCTTTTGACGCGGTCGATTTTGTTAATGGCCAGCGTGATGGGACGATGGGAAACGCGCTCTTTGAGGGATTCCAGAATGGCTTTCACGCCTTCGGTGACGCCGCGATGGGCCTCGACCAACAGCACCACCATGTCGGCATCGGCAGCGCCCGTCCATGCGGCGGTGACCATGGCGCGGTCTAGATTGCGGCGCGGGCGGAACAAGCCTGGCGTGTCCACGAAAACGATTTGTGTGTCGCCTTCAATCGTAATGCCGCGAATGCGGGCACGCGTGGTTTGGACCTTGTGCGTGACGATAGACACTTTTGCGCCAACCATTTTGTTCAGCAGGGTGGATTTTCCGGCATTAGGTTCACCGATCAGGGCGACGTATCCGCAACGAGTTTCAGCCATATCAGGCCTCCAGTTCTTTTAATAATGTGGCGGCCGCCAGTTGTTGCGCGGCCCGTTTATTTGTGGCTGTTGCGCGGGCGGTTTTGCCATTTTGTAGCTGTGCTTCAATCACGAACACTGGTGCATGATCTGGACCACTACGTTCGATTTCTGCATATATTGGGGGGGGCATACGGCGGGCTTGTGCCCATTCCTGCAAGTCTGACTTTGGATCAGCGGCGTTTTCTTCGGCCTGCGCGATGCGTTTCCCCCACAATCGCAGGATCAAAACCTTGGCCGCATCAAAACCGGCATCGAGGTAAACGGCGGCGATCACCGCCTCCATTGCATCCCCGAGCAGCGCGGTTTTCTTGCGACCCCCGGACTGCATTTCAGAGCGCCCCAACATTAACGCGGCCCCCAGATCAATGTCCTCGGCCACCTCGGCGCAGGTCTCTTTGCGCACCAGCGCGTTAAGGCGCGGGGCGAGTTTGCCT
This sequence comes from uncultured Paracoccaceae bacterium, assembly GCA_937132145.1. Lineage (GTDB taxonomy): Bacteria > Pseudomonadota > Alphaproteobacteria > Rhodobacterales > Rhodobacteraceae > NORP23. The sequence goes on from CAKZNY010000273.1 coordinate 901, forward strand.
TCGCGGGCATCCATATCGTCGCTCAGCAACGCCTCGGCAATTACCAAACCCAACACGCGATCCCCGAGGAATTCGAGACGCTGGTTGTCGGTCCGGTTGGCTGTCGATAATGACGAATGTGTTAACGCTTGATGCAGCCATTCAGGGCGGGCAAACTGATGCCCTAACCGCTGGATAAATGCCGTGGTGCTTGCTGAAAGCTTCAATCGATTGCCTTTAGATAACGATCCGAGCGCCAATCCCAGAATTTCCACAACGCGCTACCGGCGGCGGAGAATACGATACGGTCGGCGCGACCAATGATGTTTTCGGCGGGCACAAACCCAACGCCGGGGTTATAGCCACGCTGCGGGTAACGGCTGTCCACGGAATTGTCGCGGTTATCGCCCATGAAGAAGTAGTGCCCCTCGGGAACGAGGAATTCTTCCGTATTATCCGCTCGACTTGTATTGATGCTTAGTACTTCGTGGACGACTCCGTTAGGCAAAGTTTCCAGCGCGTTGTCCTTGATGCAGTCGCCACCCATGGCAGGGCGGCTGTTTGTGCAGCGCGGGAACCCTTTTGCCGGACCTTGTTTTTCGTAGGTTTCGATGAACGGAGCAATCAGTGTTTGTGGCGCTTCATTTCCGTTGATGTAAAGAATACCCTCTTTCATCTGGATACGGTCACCGGGCAGGCCGATCAGGCGTTTGATGTAATCCGCGCCGTGGACGGGGTGTTTGAACACCACCACATCGCCGCGCTCGGGCTCGTTACCAAAGAGGCGTTCGTCCGCGCCCTTGGCAAAGCCGCAGAAATCAGTGCCGAACATGGTCGGGCAAGAGGCGTAGGAATACCCGTAAGTGAATTTGTTAACGAATAGGAAATCACCGATCAGCAACGTGGGTTTCATCGAACCCGACGGAATCCAGAACGGTTGGAACAACAGGGTGCGGATCAGACCCGCCAGAATAAGCGCAAACACAACCGTTTTGACGGTTTCGAGAAAGCCGCCGTCGCTTGAGGATTTAGAAGCCATTGATATTAATTCCCTGTGTTCAAATTCCGGCAGCTTTTCGCTGTTGTGGTGCACGGTGTCAAGCTATGTGGGCGACTTTGGCAACGCCTCGATAATAACAAATGCCTGCGCCCACGGGTGATCGTCGGTCAGGGTCACATGGATATGGGGATCATACCCCTCGGGTGTCAAGGCAACGAGGCGCGCCGCAGCACTGCCGGTCACATGCATCGTCGGCTGGCCGGTGCGCATGTTGCGAACCTCCATCTCGTTCCAGGCGATACCCATGCGCAGACCAGTGCCGAGCGCCTTTGAACACGCCTCTTTCGCCGCCCAGCGTTTAGCGTAGGTTGCGGTGGTTAACAGGCGGTGATCGGCCGTGGCGCGCTCTATGTTGGTAAATACCCGTTTCAAAAAACGATCCCCGAAGCGGTCAATCGTACCTTGGATGCGTTCGATGTTCGCAAGGTCTGAACCGATGCCGATGATCACGCGACGCTGGCTCCGAAGGTCTCGTTGCGGGATTCGTCCATCAACGCGCGCATGCGGCGGATGGCGGAATCAAGGCCGGAAAATATCGCCTCGCCGATAATGAAATGCCCGATGTTCAGTTCCATCACCTCAGGCAGCGCGGCGAGGGGTTTGACCGAGTTATAGGTGATTCCGTGCCCCGCATGAACCTCCAACCCAAGGCTGTGCGCATAGACCGACATTTCGCGCAGGCGTTCCAGTTCCGGGGTGCTTTTATCGTATTCACCGTCCTCTAAGGTGTCGCAATAGGGGCCAACGTGCAGCTCGATGATCTCGGCACCGATACGTGCGGCGGCCTCGATCTGCTTTTGATCTGCGGCGATGAAAATGGACACACGGCAACCCGCTTCGCGCAAAGGAGCGATAAAATGGGCGAGGTGGTTTTCCTCGCGTGCCACCTCAAGCCCCCCCTCGGTCGTGCGTTCCTCGCGCTTTTCGGGCACGATGCAAACGGCGTGCGGTTTGTGGCGCAGCGCGATGGCTTGCATCTCTGGTGTGGCGGCCATTTCGAAGTTTAGCGGGATGTTCAGATTGCTCATCAACGCATCGATATCGCTGTCGGTGATATGGCGGCGATCCTCGCGCAGGTGGGCGGTAATGCCGTCAGCACCAGCGATCTCGGCCATTTTAGCGGCGCGCAAAGGATCAGGATAAACCCCGCCGCGCGCATTACGCACCGTGGCGACGTGGTCAATATTAACGCCTAAACGTAGGCGGCCGAGCGGTTGGGTAAGTGCATTTGCCATAGGATTCGACCTTACAGTTTTGGGTTAAAAAACAACATTACTGCGCTTATTCGCCAGTGTCAGCCAAAGAATCGCGCTCATTACGCTATTTTTCACGTCTTTTGGACATAATCGCGCGTCGCCGTGTTTGGTAGGCTCCGATTATGGGTTTCGACACGAAGTAGGTGATTGCGCCCGCGATAACCCCGATAATCGTGCCACCAAGCAGATAGGGCAGGAACAGATTGGAGATGAAATCGCCCAAACCCTCGGGACGTTCAGCAAGGCCAAGCCAACTTTTAACCAACTGCCATGCATCGGTGGATGCTTGCCAAAATGCTGAATGCAGGCTTTGGAAATCGTCGTCTCGGGTATTCCTTCCCAAGACAATACGTCCAAAGTTTAGCGAAACGGCGGCAATAAGCGGAAAGGTGAGCGGATTGCCGAACATGGTCGTGATGAAGGACGCCACCAGATTTGCCCGCAGGGTATAGACAAGTACCAAAGCCATCGCCAGATGCAAGCCAAGGAGAGGCGAGAAGCATACGAATATGCCGATTCCGGCCCCAAGGGCGATTTTATGCGGGGTGTCCGGCAGGCGTTTCACGCGATGTCCGACGTACTTAAAGCCGCGTTTCCAGCCTCGTTTGGGCAAAAAGAGGGCACGCAAACGCTGATACAGCGATTGTTTATCCCGTCTTTTGAAAACCATTATTCCGTGTCCTTATACGTATTGCCAAAATATTATGAGCCAATAATTACCCGAACACCAGCGCGTTTCATTGCTTGGTCGAGGGATTTCTATACCGGACAACCGAGTTGATGTCGTCGTCCGCCTCGATGGCTGTGCGGATGTGCATTAGGTGCTCTACATCGCGCACCTGCAAATCGACCAGAATGCGGTAATAATCGGGTTTTCGTTCGGTGAAATGGATGTCGGCGATGTTGGCATTATGCTCGCCGATCAAGGTGCAGATGCGGCCCAGAACGCCTGCGTCATTGGCCATGATGATCTCGATGGTGGTGGAATGATCGGCGTCCGACATCCCCTCTGTCCAGCGTAGATCGATCCAGCTGTCAGGGTTATCCTCGTATTCCACCAGCGCGTCGCAATCGATGGTGTGCACGACAACGCCGCGACCCCGCACCATGATGCCAACGATACGTTCACCGGGTAATGGTTGGCAGCACTTGGCCGGAATATGGCTTTGTCCGGGGTTCAGACCAACCACTTCGGTTGCGGGTTTCTTGCCTTTAACAGCGGTTTTTTTCAACAGCTCGGGGTATAGCGCCATGGTCAGATCGTTGCCGGTAACCTGCGTCGTGCCGATCTGCACGAGAAGCTCATCCCTGGAGGCCAACCCCATGTTTTTTGCCGCTGTCGCCAAGGCTTTGTCCGTGGCCTTCTTGCCAATCTTGCCCAAAGCCACCCGCGCGATCTCGGCCCCAAGCCGAATATGCGCGGCTTTATGTTCCTCGCGCAGTGAACGGCGGATTGCGGATTTGGCCCGACCGGTGACGACCATGTCTTCCCAGCTTGGTTGCGGGCGTTGGCTGTCAGCGCGGATAATTTCCACAGATTGGCCGTTGCGAAGCCGTGTCCACAGCGGCACCCGCTTGCCATCAACTTTAGCACCAACACAGCTGTCACCAATGCGCGTGTGGATGGCATAGGCAAAATCAATCGGCGTTGCCCCGCGCGGCAGGTTGATAACCGCGCCTTTGGGGGTGAAGCAGAACACCTGATCCTGAAACATCTCAAGCTTCACGTGTTCCAGATATTCATTAGGGTTATCGGCGTTCTCGAAGCCGTCGATCAACCCGCGCAGCCAATGGAATGGGTCCACGGCAAACGGGTTTTCGAAGCGTTCACCGTTGCGGTAAGACCAGTGCGCCGCCACGCCGGATTCCGCGACGATATGCATTTCACGGGTACGAATCTGGATCTCTACCCGCTTGGCATCACGGCCCGACACGGTGGTCTGGATAGAACGATAGCCGTTGGTTTTTGGCTGGCTGATGTAATCCTTGAACCGCCCCGGAATGGCTTTCCAACGCTGATGCACCGCACCGAGCGCCACATAAGCGTCGCGCTCATCCTTGGTGATGATCCGGAAACCATAGATGTCAGACAGACGGTGGAAGCCGTGGCCGGTCTCCTCCATCTTGCGCC
>CAKZNY010000274.1 GCA_937132145.1 uncultured Paracoccaceae bacterium
AACGCATTGCTGTATTCTCGGCCGGGCTACTGTTTTCACGCCCTTTACGACGCGTAATCCGTGCGGCTGGATATTTCCCTTCAACGGGTTGGTTCGGTCTGCGCGGGCGGGATATCGGTGTTTGGGGACGCATAGCGATGTCGCGGCGGGTGCTGGCGCGCTGGCCATCATCGCGAATTATTACCTTTGAAGATGCGTTTTTACGTTCGGTTTTGCCGGGGCTGGGTTCGCCGCCTATCGGGCTGAACATTGATGATATCGGCGTGCATTTCGAGGGGGGAGCGGCCTCGCGGCTGGAAGAAATCCTGCAAACGACGGCGTTCGATGTGGACATGTTGGGGCGGGCTGCAAAGGGACGTGCGTTTTTGCGCCATTACGGGTTGTCGAAATATAACGCTGTTCCGCGTGGGTCGAGGCCGGAGGCTGGATATATTCTGGTGATCGACCAAGTCGCGGGCGATGCCTCGATTGCTGGCGGATTGGCGGATGCTGACAGTTTTGCCCATATGCTGACCGCCGCGCGGGCGGAAAATCCGGGCGAGCGGATCGTAATTCGCACCCATCCGGCGGTACAATCTGGCGACAAACGCGGGCATTTTTCGTTCGCTGACGAGGACGAAAACACGGTTCTGTCCAGCGCGCCGATAAACCCGTGGGATTTGTTGGAGGGGGCCGCGCGGGTGTACTGCGTGTCCTCGCAAATGGGGTTCGAGGCGATATTGGCCGGGCATCGACCGGAGGTTTTCGGGGTGCCGTTTTATGCAGGCTGGGGGTTAAGTGTTGATCGCCAAGCGACGCCGCGCCGGACTAAAGTGTTAACGGTTGATGAATTGTTTGCAGGGGCGATGCTGGTCTATCCGTTCTGGTACGACCACGCCCGTCGCAGTGCTTGCGAATTCGAGGAGGCCGCGCAGCAGTTGTTGGCCCAAGCGCGGCATCATTGGGACGGCACGTTGGCAGTGCATGCGCTGGGCATGCGCCTGTGGAAACGGCGGAATGTGGCGCGGTTCTTGCGCGGGGTGGTTTTTGCGAAAACTGACCACGAGGCCGTAGCTAAAGCGCGTGACGCCAACGGGCAGGTTGTCGTCTGGGCGAGCGGCGAGAGCGCGGATTTGGCGGATATGTGCGATACGGCGGGTGTGCCGTTGCAGCGCATGGAGGACGGTTTTTTGCGATCCGCAGGGCTGGGCGCGGCGCTGACACCTGCGGCCTCGTTAGTGCTGGATGATCGGGGGATTTATTATGACCCTTCCAAGCCCAGTCAGCTTGAACACCTGATTTCGCAATCCGCTGATTTGCCGGATTTTGCCACCGAACGCGCCGCCGCGCTGCGGGCGCAAATTCTTGCAGCCGGGGTTTCGAAGTATAATCTGAAGGGGGCGGGCACCTTGAACTTTCCGCCCGAACGCAAGGTCATTTTGGTGCCCGGACAAGTGGAGGGTGATGCCTCGATCTTGCTGGGCGCTGGTGCGGTGCGGACAAATCTGGCCTTGCTTAAGGCGGCGCGGGAGGCGAACCCGCAGGCGTATATTGTCTATAAACCTCATCCAGATGTTCTGGCAGGCTTGAGGGATGGCGCGGTTGGCACGCAAGCGGCGTTGGCGTATTGCGACCGGATTATCGAGACCGCAGACGTCGCCAAACTGATCGAGGCGAGCGATGAGGTCTGGACCATGACTTCGCTTCTGGGGTTCGAGGCGTTGTTGCGCGGGAAGGTGGTGACCTGCCTTGGGCTGCCGTTTTATGCGGGCTGGGGGCTGACGCGGGACCTTGGGCCGATGTGTGAACGGCGTGGAGTGGACGTGACGCTGGACCAGTTGGTGCATGCTGCCCTGATAGATTATCCGCGCTATCACGATCCGGTTTCGGACCTGCCATGTACGCCTGAGCTGATCGTGGAGCGCTTGGCAAACGGGCAAACCCGCAAACCTTTGAGGCTGCGGATTTTGGCGAAACTTCAGGGGGTTTTCGCGGGGCACATAGCTATCTGGCGCTAGGTTTCCATACCGTCATGGTGTCTCCGCCGATTGCACGGCTCTCAACCAAATCGAACCTTGGCGCATCTTTTAGCGCGTCGATTTGTAGGGGGCCAAAGACGGCACCGCCCTCTGATCCGATGGCCAGTCCGGCGGTGAAGGTTACCAATGTGTCAACCAGTTCGGCGGCGATCATGGAGGACGCCACGCGACCCCCGCCTTCGCAAAGCACCCGCGTTAAGCCGCGTTTGCCAAGCTGGATTGCCATGTCTGCAAGGTCCAGCTCGCCGGTGTCGCTGTGGGCGACTTCGATCAGGATCACGCCGATTTCTTCCCATGTTTTGCGCCGTGCTTTTTCCAACCCGGCGCGATGGCAAATCCATAACGGGGTGTCTTTGGCGGTTCGCGCAAGACGCGAGGTTAATGACAAAGACAGGCCGCCGTCGAGGATGATGCGTACGGGGTTGTGGTCTGATAGCCCCATGTCGCGCACATCCAGCAAGGGGTCATCAATGCGGGCGGTTCCGGCGCCGATCAGAACGGCATCGTGGCGGGCGCGCATCAGGTGGGTTTGGCGACGGGCTTCGGGGCCGGTGATCCAGCGGCTCTCGCCACTGGCCGTGGCAATGCGTCCATCAACGGAGCTGGCCATTTTTAGCGTAAACATTGGCCGCCCGATGGTGCGGTTTAGCAGAAAGCCTTGGTTGAGGTCGGCGGCGGCATCCATCAATATATCCTGGACGACTTCAATACCTGCGTCTTGCAAAATCTTGTAGCCTTGCCCCGCAACACGGCTGTCCGGATCGTCTAGCGCGCTGACCACGCGGGTAATGCCGGCTGCTATCAGCGCCTCCGCGCAGGGCGGGGTTTTGCCGTGATGGGCGCAGGGTTCCAGCGTGACATAGGCCGTTGCACCCTTTACGTCGCCCGCTTGCGCAAGGGCTTCGGTTTCGGCATGGGGGCGGCCACCGGACTGCGTCCAGCCGCGCCCCAACAATTTTTCGTCCCTGACGATCACGCACCCGACGGCGGGGTTGGGCCACACGCACCCCAAGCCGCGCTGGGCGAGGTTTAGGGCCAGTCGCATCCACCGTTCGTCTTGCGTTTCGCGTGACATTTATCCGTCTTCGGAGGGGGGGCGAAGCTCGTGTACGAATTCCTCGAAGTCATCGGCTGCCTGAAAGTTTTTGTAAACGCTGGCGAAACGCACGTAGGCCACAGTGTCGATCCGTGCGAGGGTTTCCATGACAATCTGGCCGATTTTATCCGACGGGATGTCCGGCTCGCCAAGACTTTCAAGGCGACGCACGATGCCGGAAATCATCTGGTCGATGCGCTCCGGTTCAACGGGGCGTTTCTGCATGGAGATGCGGATGGAGCGGGCAAGTTTATCGCGGTCAAAATCCTCGCGTCGGCCGTTTTTCTTGACGACGGTCAGGTCGCGTAGCTGCACGCGTTCGTATGTTGTAAAGCGCCCCGCACAGGCAGGACAAGCCCTGCGCCGCCGGATGGCTGCATGGTCTTCGGCCGGACGGGAGTCCTTAACCTGAGTGTCGATATTTCCGCAAAAAGGGCACCGCATATGAAACCTCGTTCGTTAACTACTCGTTCGTTTTTTGAACAGTATAGGGAGGGTTCAAGGTTTTGGGTAGGGGGGAAGTAAAATAGCTAAATAGAGGGTGGGGGCGTAGGGTGTGCGGTCCTAGGGCGTAGACTCATAAATACCAAATGACAATTGCAGCGAGATGGGCAGCCGCAAGGAAAGTTTCAGGACATCGAAAGGTTCGCAGCGACAGGGATCTCCAGTCCTTGATACGGTTAAAGCAGCGCTCGACCAGGTTGCGGGTTTTGTAGAGAGTTTTGGAGTACCGATACTGCTTTTTCCGGTTTTTCCGAGGTGGAATACAAACCCTGATCTTGTGTTTTCGTAGCCATTCCCGCAAGTGGTCTGCGTCATATCCCCGGTCGGCGATGACGGTAGAGCCTTCGCGCAAAACCGGGGCAAGGCATTGTTTTGCATGGGATATATCAGCTTCATTGCCACCGGAAACAGTGATCCGAACTGGCCTGCCAACTCCGTCACAAACCAGATGCAGCTTGGAATTCAGACCGCCTTTCGTTCGTCCTATTGCACGTCCGTCGCCGGTGTTTTTTTACACCATTGGCAGCAATTCGATGGGTTTTGACGTGGGTGGCGTCGATCATCAGAGTTTGAAAATCAGCCGTTTCCTGCGCCAACGTCGTGAAAATCCGCTCGAAAACCCCGGCTTCGGACCCGTTGACCGACAGGGCATGTTTACATGCCCGAAAGGGGGCGTTTGTAGCGGTTATAAAGCGTCTTGGCCGGGCCATATTCAGACGGAACATCCCCCTGTCATGGATTGCGGGCAATCCACTGGCGGGCAGCGGACCAACGATAACCGCGTTGCAGGCAAAAGATGATCCCGGACAGGACTTTCCTGTCATCGACCCGTGGCACCCCGCGTGGCTTATTTGGCAGTAACGGCTTGATTTTGTTGAATTGATCTTCGGTTAACCAAAATGTTCCGGACATGAAACCCTCCCTGTTTCATACCTTGAATCACAATTTCGTTTATAGGTCTACGCCCTAGGGTCAGGATTTGCCGCCCTAACCGCCGTTCGCAAACTTCGGGCCGCGGATAAGCAGCTGAAAATAACCGTCGTCGCGCCGCAACCAAACCTCGTCTATTTGCCCAGCCTGATATGGCTTCCCTCGGACCAGCGCAAACCCGAAGACATCGTGATTCCGCTGCACAACTTTTTCAAACGCAACAACATTAATTATGTGCAAGGCACTGCCGAGGGCCTTGAGGACGGTGGCCGGATCGTGAAAACCTCCGCAGGCGATGTGAATAACGACGGTCTGATCATCGGCACGGGCGGGCGTTTCATCAAGAAACTTCCGGGGATCGAGCACGCGATCACACCTTGCGAAGGCGTCGAGCCCGTTATGAAGTTCAAAGAAAAGCTGGAAAGCCTTGAGGGCGGAACGCTGGCCTTTGGATTTGCAGGCAACCCCAAAGAAAAATCCGCCATGCGCGGCGGGCCGATGTTTGAATTCCTGTTTGGAACGGACGAGTTGTTGCGCCGCCAAGGCCGTCGCGACAAATTCAACCTCGTCTTCTTTAGCCCCGCACCAAAACCGGGCGACAGGCTTGGGACAAAAGCACGGGCGAAATTGATGGACCGGATGCAGGAGCTGGATATACAGATCGACATCGGCCACAAAATGGCCCGCTTCGAGGCCGATAAAGTCGTGACCGAAGGCACCGAATTTAACGCCGACCTGATCATGTTTATGCCCAGAATGACCGGAAATAAATGGTTCGACAA
>CAKZNY010000275.1 GCA_937132145.1 uncultured Paracoccaceae bacterium
CGATATTGATAACAGTGGTGACCCGTATCTGGACCAGTTTATAAACGCGCGGGCCGAGGGTCCGATTGAGAGTGTGAGGTGACCTTTCTTGTGTACGGTGATGTAGGGTGTGCGGTTTCCGCGCACCGATATGAGGTTTGATGTTGGAGCGGTGCGCGGAAACCGCACACCCTACACATCGCCATTCGGCCGGACTATAGATGACCATGTTAAAACTCGCCAACCTCTCTCTATTCATCCTCTTCCCCGTCGCGTGGTTCGCCCCCCTGCTTCGCGCGGGCCTCCTGCCGCTATTCGCGCTCGATGAAATCTCGACCATCACCGCCGTGCAAGCCTTGTGGCGCGCGGACATCTTCCTCGCCCTTCTCGTCACCTTCCTCGCCATCTTTGCCCCCATCATCAAAGTTGTAGCAACCACGTTAATCCACTTCGGCGTGCTCTCCAGACAAGTCCTGCCAACCCTCGAAATCCTCGGAAAACTGGCAATGGCTGATGTGTTCCTGATCGCGATCTACATCGTCGCGGCCAAAGGCGTCGGCGTCGGCCGGATCGAAACCGCTTGGGGCCTATACCTGTTTACAACCTGCGTTCTCGGCTCCATGCTCATCACGCATCTAACCAAACGGAAGTTGTTATGATCTTTGAACTTATAAGCGGGATAACCATCGCCGCGGGTGTTTTTGCCGCCCTGCTTTGGTCGCTATATCAAAGCGTGTTGAAACGTGGGCCGCTGCAATACGCCCATATAGCCGCCGCCACGTTAACCATACTCGGCATGGCCTCAATTTCTGCCGCATCTTCTTTCTTTGCTCAAATACTCGGAATCCTGTTACTGGCCGCAGCCGTAACGGCCACAATTCTGGAGGTTCGCTGGAACCGCGCTCTCACCGCCCTCCAGATAATTTTCGCAATCGTTTTAATCCTCGGCTTGCCCTTCGCGTCCGCATAAGGCAAAAAACCCTATGGCAAAATCATCGACATATGTTTGCTCCGCCTGCGGGGCCGCACACAAGAAATGGGCCGGACGTTGCGAGACGTGCGGCGAGTGGAATTCGATAACTCAAGAGGATGTCCTTTCGGCGGGTCCCAAAGGCCAGACTTTGGGTGCGGCGAAGGGGTTAAAGGTGGAGCTTTCGGACCTGACATCGAAAGACGCCCCACTTGTGCGCAGCCTTTTTGGCATAGACGAGCTGGACCGCGTGCTTGGCGGCGGCCTTGTGCCCGCATCCGCCATTCTGGTGGGCGGCGATCCGGGTATCGGCAAATCGACCTTGCTGCTGCAAGCCGCCGCCGCATTTGCGCGTAAGGGCAAGAAGGTGCTGTATGTTTCAGGCGAGGAGGCCTCCAGCCAGATCAGGATGCGCGCGGAGCGCTTAAACCTGACGGATGCGCCGGTGAAGCTGGCCGCCGAAACTAACCTTCGCGATATTCTGACAACGCTGGAATCCGAGCGCCCCGATCTGGTGATTATAGACTCGATCCAGACCATGTGGGCCGATCATGTTGGCTCCGCGCCCGGTTCTGTTTCGCAGGTTCGCGCCGTTGCCCACGAATTAACCACATTTGCCAAACGGCGGGGGATTTCGGTTATTCTGGTCGGCCATGTCACCAAAGACGGGCAAATCGCCGGGCCTCGGGTTATCGAGCATATGGTTGATACGGTGTTGTATTTTGAAGGCGAGCGGGGCCACCAGTTCCGCATCCTTCGCGCCGTGAAAAACCGTTTTGGCCCCGCCGACGAGATTGGCGTATTCGAGATGACCGGAGCGGGGTTGAAACAAGTCACCAACCCCTCGGCATTATTTCTTAGCGAGCGGGATAAACCGGCGTCTGGCTCGGTGGTTTTTGCCGGAATCGAGGGCACCCGTCCGGTTCTGGTCGAAATTCAGGCCCTTGTTGCAAAATCGCCTCTGGCGACCCCGCGCCGCACGGTTGTGGGTTGGGATTCGGGGCGGCTCGCGATGATTTTGGCTGTCCTTGAAGCCCGCTGTGGCATCAGCTTTGGCGGAATGGATGTGTACCTGAATATCGCGGGCGGCATCAAAATCAGCGAGCCTGCGGCAGACCTCGCCGTCGCGGCAGCGTTAATCTCGGCAAAACAGGATCACGCGTTGCCCGCTGATTCGGTGGTTTTCGGGGAAGTTAGTCTTTCAGGGGCGCTCAGGCCGATCTCGCGGCCTGAAAACCGGCTGAAAGAAGCCGAAAAACTGGGGTTTTCCAGTGCCTACGCACCATCAAGGATGAAAACTATCGCCAAAACCGGCATAGACGTGCATAAAGTCGGCGATCTTGCAGAGTTTATTGAACTTTGTTTTGGCCAGCTAGACGATTAAAGGGACAGAATAATGGAAGACTTCACACTTTTTGACGCTGGCGTTGCCGCTATCCTGTTCATTTCGGCTGTTCTGGCATATTCGCGTGGCTTCGTTCGTGAAATTCTTAGCATTGCGGGCTGGATCGGGGCGGGTGCTGTTGCCTTCTACTTCTCGCCACAAGTTGTGCCGTTGGTACAGGAAATCCCTATCCTGAGGGACATTATCGGTGACAACTGCGAGCTGGGCATATTGGCCGCCTTTGCCGGTGTATTCACAATCGCCCTCGTGGTCATCGCGCTGTTCACGCCGCTGATCTCGGGCGCGGTTCAAAACTCGGCACTCGGGTCGCTGGACGGCGGATTGGGGTTCTTGTTTGGCCTCGTTCGTGGTTTGCTTTTGATCGTTGTGGTCCTGATTACATACGACTTCTTCATTGCTGGCGGCGAAGGCTTCCCTGTGGTCGCGGATTCCAAAACTCGTGTGATCCTTGCAGAACAGCAAATACGCATGCAGGAATACATCCCGACAGAAATCCCCGAGTGGTTGATCGAACCATATGAGAAGTTGACCGCAAACTGCACGGGCGATGCCATCACCTCCGAAGAGGCGGCTGAAGGCTGATAAAACGCCACAGGTGCGTAAGGTGGGGTGACTCCGCTAGCGACCCCGCCTATAAGGCAAGCAGTTGCAACAAGCCAAGCGAGCCCTTGCCAATATGTACGACGATACGGACTTCCCTACCCTTCCTTTTGATGATGACAAATTGCACGAAGAGTGCGGCGTTTTCGGCGTCTGGGGCATGGCCGAGGCGGCAAATTTTGTAGCCCTTGGCCTGCACGCCCTGCAACACCGCGGGCAAGAAGCTGGCGGAATCGTTGCGTACGATGCCGATAAAGGCTTCACCTCGGCCCGTCGTTTCGGATATGTGCGCGACAACTTCACCAAATCCAGCCTGATGGCCACCCTGCCCGGCACCCTGTCGATCGGCCACGTGCGCTATTCCACCGCCGGATCAAAGGGCGACACCCAAATTCGCGACGTACAACCCCTGTTCGCCGAATTGGCCTTGGGGGGCTGCGCGATTGCCCACAACGGAAACCTGACCAACGCCGATGCCTTGCGCCGCGAATTGATCGAGCGTGGCGCGATCTTCCAGTCCTCGTCTGATACCGAATGTATCGTGCATCTGATGGCGCGGTCTTTCCAGCAAAACATCCCCGAACGCCTGAAAGACGCGCTGCGCCGTGTCGAAGGAGCGTTCTCCATCGTTGCCATGACCAGCACCAAACTCATCGGTGTGCGCGACGCGCTTGGTGTTCGCCCGTTAGTTCTGGGCCGCCTTGGAGATGGCTGGATACTGGCCTCGGAAACCTGCGCGCTGGACATCATCGGCGCTGAATTCATCCGCGAAATTGAACCGGGCGAGATGGTAGTGATTACGGACAGCGGCCTTGAAAGCGTCTTTCCGTTTCACAAAGCAGACCCCCGCCCCTGCATCTTTGAACATGTGTATTTCAGTCGCCCTGACAGCATTTTTGTTGGCAAGTCGGTATATGAAGCACGCCACGCCATCGGTGTGGAACTGGCCAAAGAAGCCGCAGTAGATGCAGACCTCGTTTGCCCCGTTCCGGACGGCGGCGTGCCTGCCGCGATTGGCTATGCACAAGAAAGCGGCATTCCTTACGCGATGGGTATCAGTCGAAATCAATACATGGGCCGCACCTTCATCGAACCAACCGATCAGATCCGCAACATGGGTGTGCTGTTGAAACTGAACGTCAACCGCGCTCTGATCCGTGGAAAGCGCATCATTCTGGTGGACGATTCCGTTGTGCGCGGCACCACCAGCCGCAAGATCAAACAGATGATGCTGGATGCAGGCGCAAAGGAAGTACATTTCCGTATCGCCTCGCCGCCCACACAGTGGCCGTGTTTTTACGGCGTCGATACGCCTGACCGCGAGAAACTGCTGGCCGGCACCATGACCGAGGATCAGATGTGCGAGCATCTTGGCGTGGACAGCCTGCGATTTGTGTCACTGGACGGCTTGTACAGGGCCGTTGGCCAAGCGGAAGGCCGTAACAACAAGCGCCCGCAGTATTGCGATGCATGTTTCAGCGGCGACTACCCGATACGCCCGACAGACAAGATCGCAAGCGGCTTTAAAATGCAGGGCGAAAAATGAAAATCGAAGCCGGTACCGTTGCGCTGGTAACCGGCGCGTCTCGCGGTTTGGGTTATGCCACCGCTGTCGAGCTGGCACGCAAAGGCGCACATGTCATCGCACTGGCCAAAACCGTTGGTGGTCTGGAAGAGCTGGCCGATGAAATCGAGGCCGTGGGCGGTTCAAGCACTCTGGTGCCGCTGGACATCACGGACGAGGGCGGGCTGCAACGCATGTGTCTGGCTATTTATGAGCGCTGGGGACATCTGGATTTGCTGGTGCATTGCGCGGCGCACGCGGTGTTATTATCGCCTGTGGCCCATGTGGCGGAAAAGGATTTTGACCGGATGTGGGCTGTGAATGCACGCGCCACACAACGGATTATCGCCATGACCGAACCTTTGTTGAAGGTGGCAAAAAACGGCACGGCGGTATTCATGAACGATCCGCGCGCAGGTCAAAAGTTTTTTGCAGGCTACGGCGCCACCAAAGCTGCGGCCCAAGCGATTGTTGACAGCTGGGCGGCCGAAACCGTCACCATCGGGCCGCGTGTTTTGACGTTCACACCGAACCCGATGCCAACAGGTATTCGCGCCCGTTTCCACCCCGGCGAAAATCGGGAAAAGCTAAGTCCAACCAGTGACGAGGCGAAAAGACTGCTGGATTACCTCTCGTAAAACTCGTGAAACCACAAAACTAAATCTAAATCCTTCTGGCATAAATAATTATTTGAACAAAGTTTTGCCTAATTTCTGCCATTTTTCTCTGCAACTTGTTCCACATCAATATTTTTAATTGGTTGTAAAACGATTTTGTGAGGAAAAACGATGAAACTGATATTTGATTTCAAGGATAACGAATCCGGCGCGGTTACCGTT
>CAKZNY010000276.1 GCA_937132145.1 uncultured Paracoccaceae bacterium
AGGGTATTCCCCGGCGGGGTCATCGTAATTGGCGGGGATGCTTTGCAAGCCATGCAAACGACCGACGAATTGGTGGCACTAACAACCACGGTATTTGCGCAAAGCGAAATCACGTTGGTACAGCTATTCGAAGCCAGTTCGACGCGCGAATTGTTCGAATATATAACCTCTGGCAGACTGTCAGATGAACGGCTTGCAAGCGCCGCACAAAACATAATCAATGGCCCCGAAATCGGGGAAATCGCCGCGTTCTCTCCGACCAACCCGCCGTTGCTAAGGGATCAGGACTGGGTAGCCTTACAGGGAATTTGCCTCGAATAGGTTAGTTCACCTTGTCGTCCGGCTCTATTCCATCGAAAAACTGTTGGATGTTTTTAAGCGCCCGCATCCCCATTCCAACCCGCGTTTCGCGTGTGGACGAACCCATATGCGGCAACAGCACAGCGTTTTGGCACTCCAGAAGTCCGGCGTGAACCGTTGGCTCCGCCTCGAAGACATCCAGCCCCGCCCCTGCAATCACACCGGTTTTCAAGGCATCAACCAAAGCGGCCTCATCGACGACCTCTCCGCGCGCCGTATTCACCAAAATCGCCGTCGGCCTCATCAAAGCCAAACGATCCGCATTAATCAGATGCTTGTTCACCACACCGCCCGGGCAGTGCAGCGAGATGAAATCACACTGCGGCAGTAAAGTCTCAAGCGTATCAACCTGCACAGCGCCCGTTTCCGCCAAAATCACCGGATCAACAGCGGAGCGGCTTTGCACCAATATCGGCATCCCGAACCCGAAATGTGCACGCCGTGCCATCGCCTGACCGATGCGCCCAAACCCGATAATTCCCAAAGTTTTACCCGTCACACTGGTGCCAATCATGTGCGTGGGCCGCCAGCCGGTCCATTTTCCAGCCCGAACCTCGCGCTCACCCTCGCCTGCACGACGTGCTGCCATCATCAGCAACGTCATGGCCAGATCAGCCGTACAGTCGTTCAAAACGTCCGGTGTATTTGTTACCGTTATCCCTGCCGCGCGCGCTCCCTCAATATCAATATGGCTAAAACCGACTCCATAATTCGCGAGTATCCGCGCCATAGGTTTCAAATTCGTAAACGTCCCCTCTTTTACGTCATCCGTCACCGTCGCCAGCACTGCGTCGTAGTTTTCCAGCGCCGCGCGAATCCCGGCGCGACCCAGCGGTTTATCATCGGGGTTGAGCGTCACATCAAACAGTTCCGCAGCGGCATTTTCCACAGCTTCGGGCCACTTGCGGGTCAATAGAACTCGGGGTTTTGTCATGATCGCTCCTGCTTCGGTTTTCCCGCACCTTACGCGCAAAATCCGAACATACCAGCCCCGAAACTGGTTAATCATAGCTTAACCATATTTCGTCACCATGGAGAGAATCAGAAAGGTAAACCATGTCCTCGATTCCCCTCCGCTCTGCCAAAATTCCGTATTCGGCCCTGCCCGTTAACCATACCGATAAACTCGACTGGTTGCGTCTTTACAGGTCGCGCCGCGTCGGTCCCGTCACCTTTATACGGCTGGTTCGCGAGCACGGTAGCGTCGCCGCCGCACTGGAAATTCTACCAAGCATCGCCGCCGCATCCGGTGTTGCCAGCTACCAATCAATGTCTCGCGAATCCGCCGAAATCGAGTATGCTGCTGGCCACAAAATCGGTGCCGAACTGCTGTTTCTCGGGGCGGAAAATTACCCACCCAGATTGGCAACGATCCAGGACCCGCCACCCGTCTTATGGGCCCTCGGCGACCCCGCAATCGCCTTTCGGACAAGCGTAGCTTTCGTAGGTGCGCGAAATTCGTCATCCCTTGGCCGACGCATGGCTGCCAAACTGGCCAAAGACCTGTCAGCCGAAGGGTATGTAATCGTCTCCGGCCTCGCCCGTGGTATCGACGCCGAGGCTCACAAAGCCGCCCTTAACGGGGGAACAATTGCCGTCCTCGCAGGGGGGGTAGACAACATTTACCCCAAAGAAAACAACGGGCTAGCGCAAGAGATACTTGAAAATGGTCTGTGTGTCTCGGAAATGCCCATCGGCCTGCAACCACAAGCCCGCCATTTTCCGCGCCGTAACCGCATCATCTCGGGTCTCGCCCAAGCCGTTTTGGTGGTGGAGGGGGCCAGCAAATCGGGCAGCTTGATTACCGCGCGAAACGCCCTCGATCAGGGCCGCGAGGTCATGGCCGTCCCGGGCAATCCGATGGACGGGCGCGCCGCTGGCTGCAACATGTTGATCCGCGACGGCGCCACACTCGTACGCTCCGCAAGCGACATAATCGAGGCCCTGGCCACCCCCCCGCAAGCCCCGCCGGAAATACCCGTCGCACGCCCAAAGGCAAAACGACCGGACAAGGCCCTTTCAAGAATTTTAATGTCGTTAATCGGATCCGCACCCGTGCAAGAAGATATACTCGTTCGCCAAACTTTGCGCCCCGCGCAAGAGGTCATGTCAGTCCTTCTCGACCTCGAAGTCACAAGAAAAATCGAGCGTTTCGCGGGCGGCGCAATCGCCGTTGCCCCCTAGGAAATCACCTCTAGCCAATGGCGCAATAATGCCTGCTCCTGCCGCTTGGCCTTTCCGCCCCATGTTTTCGCTCCGCGCGGGCGTTCACGCTGTTCCAAAGGAATGTTCGCGCGCGCCGCCAAATCTGCCGATAAAATCGCAAAGGCGTACTTGCGACCACCCTTTTCCAGATACCCCGCCAGCCCTCGCGTAAAATTCAATGTTCCGGTCTTCGCGGTCACGCGTACATCGCCCGCATTCACTGAATCCCCGCTGCGATCCACCAGACCAAACGTTTGCAATATCCCGTTCAGTCCGGTCTGACTTCGCGAATGCGTCAACATTCCCGCCATCTGTGCGGCACTAACCCGCGCGCGGTCCGTCAAACCGGAGTGATTTTTGAAATCCACCCCCGAGACTCCCAAATTTTCCCGCACCCAGCGACCCATAGCGTCCGCCGAAGTGGCCAAAGACAGTGGATGTCCACCCAACTTTTGCGATGCCGTCAACCCAATGCACTCTGCCGTTAAGTTATTGGAATACTTCAATAACCAGCGCAGAACTTCATCCATACGATTGCTCTGGAATTGGGCAATTTCAACCGCTTGCGAAGGCACTTTCCCGCGCGTATGCGCTGGCAACCGCAATCCGGCAGCCGCTGCCAATGTCTGAAAAACCTCTCCAGCATAATCCGCTGGTTGGCGCACAGGCAGCCAGCGGCCACCCCCATTGCCCAATGCCGATTTCGCCACAGACCAACGGTCATGGCCATTGGCCAAAGTATATTCAAACACCGGCGCGCCTCGATCCTCAGCGCGAATATCTATCCACCGAACCAGCGGCTTGTTCTGCAATCCGCGCGCATCCAGCGTCAAATCGTACCCGCCAGCGATCGGCTTCCACTCGAAATACACGCGGTTGAAATTCAAATTCAGCCCGTTGATCGACGGGTTATACCCCAGATGATCCGGCTGGCTCGGGTCAATTTCCGAAATCTCGGGCAACGCCGACCCATCAACAAAAAATCGCCCCGCAACCGCGCGAACACCGGCCGAAACCGCTGTTTTTGCCAGCTCCGCCAACTCATCTGTATCCAGCGCCGGATCACCGCCGCCAACCAGATACAGATCGCCCTGAACAACACCGTCAATAACAGGTCCCGTAACATAAAGCCGTGTCACAAACCGATAATCCGGCCCCAAAACATGCCGTGCATAAATCGCCGTAATCACCTTACTGACCGAGGCAGGCGGCAACGCCAAATCCGGTTGATACGAATCGAGCATCTCGCCCGAGCCCACATCAAACAGCGCATACCCCGTTATGTTCGCCAACGCCGGATCCAGCAGGCGCGCCGACGACAATACAGCGCGTTGAAAATTCGCCGCGTTACGCAAAACCGGCCGCGTCGCCGTATTCGGCGGGCTGGCCCACGCCAAACTCGGCAGGGCAGCAACTGACGCTATAAAATATCTACGGTCCATTAAAAACCACTATTTCCCCCAATCACCGCTCGCACGAATCTTGGTAGAAGAAATATTAACCGCTGGCCCGTCCAACAAACACCATGCGGGCGGCTTTTGAAATGGCAAACGTTTCGCGCTCAATACGGGCAAGCGGGCGGCACGATATTTCATCGCCGCCTTTGATCCCGCCGCCTTAAGGTGTTCCTCGGGGCGCGAAGTCACGCCAATCGGTACATTTTCGAAAATCCATTCCCAGCGATCCCACTTGTGGACACTCGCCAGATTATCAGCCCCCATCAGCCAAACAAAATTGACGTTCGGGTAAACACCTTGCAGCGCCTCGACAGTATCCGCCGT
>CAKZNY010000277.1 GCA_937132145.1 uncultured Paracoccaceae bacterium
ATATATGGCACGGTTTTTGACCGCACGCCTATTTTCGTTGAAAAATGGTGTGTGGTTTCCACGCACCGTCAACCATCGAACACCTGCGAAATCACATCGCCTAAAAAACCGACGGGAAGGATTACCAACATCCGACGCCTGTCAAACGTCAGCTCAACTCGTTCGGCATCCGTCTCGTTCGATGTGCCGATCATCAGCGCGGGCGAAAATTGGTAAGCATGGATTGGCCACTTCAACCCTGTCGAGTTGCCTGATACCTCGCCCATAGGAAACAGCGAAATTCGCGTACCAATGGGCAAATCCAGCGTCATTGAATGGGGGGCCAGAAAGCACAAATCGTCTTCCCCGATCAGAACCACCTGTTTTTCGAACGCCGTTATCAGGCTATGGCAAGCCGCCAACTGGTGGTCCAGCCGCCCAGCCAGAAACCCGACACCGATGAAATACGGGGCGTCGCAAGACCGTAGGCATTTGTCTAGGTCTGTCGAAAACTGCTCGGCAATCGGATGCATCTGCGGGCCGTCTACCTTTGACAAATCCACCGAATCCATGTCGCCGATCACATGATCAACCGCCACCCCCAAATCCTGCGCCCTATGCACACCACCATCCGCTGCAACCAACAATCCGGTAAGCGAGATCGCCTGCGCCAGCAGGCCTCCTTCAACCGGTCCACCGCCTATCAGCGTGATCGCAACGTCGCTATTTACCAGATAGGTCACTCGTCCCAAGGGCGGATTACCACCGCCGAAATCGAGTTTTTCGGGGAGCCGTCAATCAGGCGGTCCGAATAGGTCAGGTAAATCAGTGTGTTTCGTGTTTCATCAAAAAACCGGACCACCTGCATGCGCTTGAACAGGATGGAGGAGCGGCGGCCGAAGACCTCTTCGCCCTCCACCAGTTCGGCCAGAAACTTGATCGGCCCGACTTGGCGGCATGCAATTGATGCATCGCTGGTGTTTTCCGCCAATCCCAGCGAGCCGCTGATGCCGCCGGTCTTGGCGCGGCTGACAAAGCAGCTGACGCCTTCGACTTTGGGGTCGTCGAACACCTCGATTATGATCTTGTGATTCGCCCCCAGCAATTTCCAAGCCGTATCGACCGAGCCGATTTCCTCGGAAAACGCGGGCACTGCGGCCAACCACAAAACCAATACTGTCAGAATTCGCATAAGGCTACTCCACTTCTTTATTGCCATCCTCGGTTTTGCCGATGCCCTTGAATACGGACTTGAACGGGAAAGCCCAAGCGACACCCAGCACTGCATAAACTATGATCGCCAGATATTTATTCAAGTCACCGAGCAGCGCCAAAATCGTGATCGCGATCACGATATAGAAAGGCAACCAGATCACGAGCAAAAACAGCGCCCAACGACGGCGGGCTTTGTACGACAACGCCATTAGTCGGCAAACGGGTCGGTTACCAGAATGGTATCCTCCCGCTCCGGTGAGGTGGAAAGCATGGCGACCGGACACTCGATCAGTTCCTCGACACGCCGCACATATTTGATCGCCTCGGCAGGCAGATCGTTCCATGAACGCGCCCCCACGGTGCTTTCGGACCAACCCTTCATGGTCTCGTAAATCGGCTCGACGCGCGCTTGTTGATCGGCCGCCGTGGGCAGATAATCCAGACGTTTCCCGTCCAGCATATACCCCACGCAGATTTTCAATTCCTTAAGGCCGTCAAGAACGTCCAGCTTGGTAAACGCAATGCCGTTCATGCCGGAAATCGCACAGGTCTGGCGCACCAGAACCGCATCGAACCAGCCACAACGCCTTGCACGGCCCGTGACAGTGCCCGTCTCGCGGCCAACCCTTCCGAGATGCTCGCCAACCTCGTCGAACAGCTCGCATGCAAACGGGCCTTCGCCAACGCGGGTGGTGTACGCTTTCACGATCCCCAGAACGAAATCAATCGCCCCCGGTCCAACGCCCGTACCCGTAGACGCCATGCCCGCGGTCGTGGAGGAGGACGTCACAAACGGATACGTCCCGAAATCCACATCCAGAAGCGACCCTTGCGCCCCTTCAAACAAAATCCGTTTACCGGCTTTGCGTTTCTCGTTCAGAACTTTCCAGACGGGGGCCGCAAAGGGCAGAATGCTCGGCGCGATTTCCAGCAGTTGTGCTTTCAACGCAACCGGATCTATTTCCTCAAGCCCCAAGCCATTGCGCAGCGCATTATGATGCGTCAGCAGGCGCTCGATCCGCAAATCGAGCGTCTTTTCATCGGCCAAATCGGCAACACGGATAGCGCGACGGCCAACCTTGTCCTCGTAAGCCGGACCAATACCACGGCCAGTCGTACCAATCTTGGCAATCGAGTTCACCGCTTCACGCGCCCGATCCAGCTCGCCGTGGATAGGCAGGATCAGCGCGGCATTTTCCGCAATCATCAGGTTATGCGTGTCAATTTCAACGCCCTGCCCGCGCAGTTTGGCCAGTTCTTCGACAAACGCCCAAGGGTCCAGCACCACGCCGTTGCCGATAACGGCAAGCTTACCCTTGCGCAAAATACCTGAAGGCAGCAGCGACAGCTTATAAACTTTGCCGTCAATAACCAGCGTGTGGCCTGCGTTGTGCCCGCCTTGAAAACGTACAATCACGTCGGCGCGCTCGGACAGCCAGTCCACAATCTTACCCTTGCCCTCGTCGCCCCATTGAGCGCCGACAACTACTACATTGGCCATTTCATGCCTCTCGGTTAGGAAGTTACGGGCAGGGTATACAGGGGGAATTGCGTTAGGGAAACCCTAAAGCCATGCTCTCCTTGCCGCACATAATGCTTATTCAACACGCCGCACGCAGCATCGGGTATCGAGTGGGGGAATTGCCCACCTGCACTTCGGCCAGCAATTCAAAACCGTGCCGTTTATAGATCGACAAATTTGCCGCGTTCGTGGATTCCAGATACGCGGGCATGTGCGCGCGATCAATGATATCCAGCGCGTGGTTCATAAGTGCCGTTCCCAGACCTTTGCCGCGATGCGCTGGGTCAACGGCAATATATGCCAGATACCAATGCTGCTCCGTCGGGCGATACACGCCGGATTTCTGGACAAGCTCCGCTAAGTCATCAGGCTCATCCGCACCGTCATCGGAAGCCCTTTCATTGCGCGTAAATTTTGCATCAGGCGCGACCCAGACAGCCGCGCCGAGTGTTTCGCCGATCATATAGACGGTGCCGGTATCAAACGCTGGACCAGCTGTAAGGCCAGCGTGTGTCAAGCTACCTGTAACGAAATCATGGGGGTTCGGCAGTATCCAGCGAACGAACGGGTCCGTGCTAAACGCCATCGCCATCAAGGCCCCGACACCCGCTGGTGCAATATCCTCGATGATCATTTGGTAACGGCTTTGCCCGGGGAACGTGGTCAGCCGCCCGGTGGCGACGA
>CAKZNY010000278.1 GCA_937132145.1 uncultured Paracoccaceae bacterium
GATTAGTGTATTTAGAAACGCACGATACGTCGGAACAGGCCTATGCACGCGAACGCAAGCTCAAGCGTTGGAAACGTGCGTGGAAGAACGAACTTATCCGAAATTTAAATCCGAACTGGTCCGACTTGGTAATGGAGATTCCCCTTTAGGGTGGTCCCGCATCGAGTGCGGGACAGCTTTGTCTTAGGGAGAAACAAAATGACCAAAGTTATCAAAGGCGGCACGGTCGTCACGGCGGATCGCACTTGGAAAGCGGATGTTCTGATCGAGGGCGAGACCATCAAGCAGATCGGCGAGGACCTGAAGGGCGACGAGTATATTGACGCCTCGGGGGCTTATGTGATTCCGGGCGGGATTGACCCGCATACGCATCTGGAAATGCCGTTTATGGGCACGACCGCCGCCGAGACTTTCGAGAGCGGGACGTTTGCGGCGGCGGCTGGTGGCACGACTATGCTGGTCGATTTCTGTCTGCCGGGCGAGGATGGCAGCCTCGTGAATGCGATTAATGAGTGGCACCGGAAATCTGCGCCCCAAATTTGCGGTGATATCGGCTATCACATGGCGATCACCGGCTGGAACGAGGGGATTTTTGACGAGATGGCCGAGGTGGTGAAAATGGGGGTGAATACCTTCAAGCACTTCATGGCCTACAAGGGCGCGCTGATGGTCGAGGATGACGAGATGTATGCGAGCTTCCAGCGTTGCGCCTCGCTGGGCGCGTTGCCGCTGGTGCATGCGGAAAACGGCGATATCGTTGATATATTGCAGAAAAAATACATGGCGGAGGGGATTACCGGCCCCGAGGGGCACGCCTATTCTCGCCCTCCAGAAGTTGAGGGCGAGGCGGCCAACCGCGCGATTATGATTGCCGATGCGGCGGGTGTGCCGCTCTATATCGTGCATGTTTCGTGCGAGCAGGCGCATGAGGCCATTCGTCGTGCGCGCCAAAAGGGCATGCGGGTTTACGGGGAGCCGTTGATCCAGCATCTGACCCTGGATGAGAGCGAATATTTCAACAAGGACTGGGAATATGCGGCGCGGCGCGTGATGTCGCCGCCGTTCCGCAGCAAGGAACATCAAGCCAGCCTTTGGGCGGGTTTGCAGTCGGGGTCTTTGCAGGTTGTGGCTACAGATCACGCGGCGTTCACGACCGAGCAGAAGCACATGGGCGACAAGGCGTTTCCGCTGATCCCGAACGGGACTGGCGGGCTGGAAGAACGGCTCGCGGTGCTGTGGACCGAGGGGGTCGAGACTGGGCGATTGACGATGAATGAATTCGTCGCCGTGACCTCGACCAACATCGCGAAAATCCTGAATATTTATCCCAAGAAGGGGGCGCTGGTGGAAGGCGGGGACGCGGATATTGTGGTTTGGGATCCAACGATCTCGAAAACCGTTTCCGTGGCGACGCAGAAATCTATCATTGATTACAATGTGTTCGAGGGTTTCGAGGTTAAGGCACAGGCGCGGTATACGCTTAGTCGTGGGGATGTGATCTGGGCTTGGGGGCAGAATAGTCAGCCGCAACCGGGGCGCGGGAAGTTTGTGCCTCGGCCAGCGTTTCCGGCGGTTAATCAGGCGCTTAGCAAGTGGAAAGAGCTGAACTCTCCGCGCAAGATTACGCGCGATCCGTTGAACATTCCGGCGGGGATTTGATGTGAGCCAACCGACAGTTATCGAGGCCAAAAACCTGAGCCTGACGTTTGAAACCAACGATGGGCCGGTGCAGGCGTTGCAGGGTATTGATCTAACGATCAAGAAGGGCGAATTCGTTTCCTTTATCGGGCCATCCGGCTGTGGCAAAACCACGTTTTTGCGGGTGATGGCGGATTTGGAAACGCCCACTGGTGGCGAGATTTCGGTCAATGGCATGACGCCCGAGGAAGCGCGGATGAAGCGCGCGTATGGCTATGTTTTTCAGGCGGCGGGGTTGTATCCTTGGCGAACAATCGCAGGTAATATCCGCTTACCTCTTGAAATTATGGGGTATTCCAAGGCGGAACAGGCGACGCGGGTTAAGGAAGTGCTGGAACTCGTGCATCTGGACGGGGTCGAAAACAAGTTCCCTTGGCAGCTTTCTGGCGGGATGCAGCAGCGGGCATCTATTGCGCGGGCGTTGAGTTTTGATGCGGATTTGTTGTTGATGGATGAACCTTTCGGGGCGCTGGACGAGATCGTTCGCGACCATCTGAACGAGCAGCTTTTGGAGCTGTGGGCTGCTACGAACAAGACGATTTGTTTCGTTACGCACTCGATTCCCGAGGCGGTGTATTTGTCCACCAAGATTGTGGTGATGTCGCCGCGACCGGGGCGGATTATCGATATTATCGAGAGCAGTTTGCCCAAAGAGCGGCCTCTGGATATTCGTGAAAGTGCGGAGTTTCTGGACATCGCGCACCGTGTGCGGGAAGGGCTGCGGGCGGGGCATGGGGATGATTAACACTTTCCCAAAACCCGTGTGCACAACCCGTACACAACCCGTGCACAACCGGTATGTACGATTTGGCGTTAACCATTTGGTGCACGCATGAAGCGGATGTGGCAGAAATTCGGGCCGGTGGTTACCATTGTCCTCGCGATTTTCGTGCTTTGGTATGTGATGGCCGTGGTTATGAATACCAACTGGGCGTATGACAAAGCGAAGCGGGCGGATGTGGAGCTGGGGTTCTCGGAACTGGTCGCGGATACGTGGAGCCAGAAAAAACCGCGCCTCCCTGCCCCGCACCAAGTGGTGGTGGAGTTGTGGAATACGACGGTGATGAAGGCGATCACCTCGAAACGCAGCCTCGTTTTTCATGCGTGGATCACGCTGTCGTCTACCCTGATGGGGTTTGCGATGGGGACGGTTCTGGGGATACTTCTGGCCATCGGAATTGTGCATAACAAGGCGATGAACCTGTCGGTGATGCCTTGGGTGATTGCCAGCCAGACCATCCCGATTTTGGCGATTGCGCCGATGATTATCGTGGTGCTGAATGCGGTCGGGATTTCGGGGTTGGTGCCTAAATCGGTGATCTCGATGTATCTGAGTTTCTTCCCGATTGTTGTTGGCATGGTCAAAGGTCTGCGGGCGCCGGATGCGATGCAAATGGACCAGATGCGGACGTGGAATGCCAGTAAATGGACGACGCTTTGGGCGCTGCGGTGGCCCTCGTCTGTGCCGTATTTATTTCCGTCTTTGAAGATTGGTGTCGCCGCCGCGCTGGTCGGGGCGATTGTGGCCGAGTTGCCGACGGGGGCTGTTCGCGGCCTTGGTGCGCGGCTGCTGGCGGGTAGTTATTATGGGCAGACAATCCAGATTTGGTCGGCGTTGTTAATGGCGGCGACATTGGCGGCGTCATTGGTGATGATCCTTGGTAGAATCGAAAAATACACCCTGCGCAAGATGGGCCAGAGTCAGGGGGCGACGCGATGAACATGTATCTTGTCGGCGCATTGGTTTTCTGGCTGGCGGCATGGGCGCTGAACATCTGGTTGTCGAACCTGAAACCGAACCGCCTGACCAAGCTGTTTGTACCGGTAATTTTCGGCATCACGCTGCTGGTAATCTGGGAATGGGTGGTGCGCGGGCTGGAGGTAAACGCGGTGCTGTTGCCCCCGCCCACGATGATCGGTGTGGCGTTTGCCAGCAACCTTCCCACACTTTGGGTGGACTTTGTGCAGACCTTTATCAAGGGCGCGCTTAGCGGGTATTTCATTGGTTGCGGGGCGGCGTTTATAACGGCCGTGGCCATTGACCGCTCGCCTTTTTTGCAAAAAGGTTTGCTGCCCGTTGGCAACTTTGTTGCGGCCTTGCCAATCATCGGCATGGCTCCGATTTTTGTTATGTGGTTCGGTTT
>CAKZNY010000279.1 GCA_937132145.1 uncultured Paracoccaceae bacterium
ATCGGGATGGGAAAACTATAGCAGAAATATGCGGACGTTGTTCAGAGGTTCCCTAAATAGCGAAGTGAAGAGTTCTGATCGAATTCCATTGCGCAACATGCCTGCGGCGTGAACACGAAAAAAGCGGCGTTCGGGTGAAACCCGCGCCGTGCCTGCCAAATCTGCTCGGAAAGGCCAAAAGGCCATGATTTCGACGTTCCGGGTCAGAGACCGTCTAAAGATGAAGTCGGAGTTATCGCGCTAATTGCCCAAGCCCTGAGATGTTGCTGCCAAATACCGCTTGTCAGACGGCGCAACGGTTGGGCGGTTTAGGTGAGTGTTGCGAAAAACCGCAACGGGTATTCTAAATTCATTAGCGCGATAAACCCACGGGTGGAAAGCCCGCCTCGCTCAGTAAGGCAGGTTATACAGACCAAAAGTTAACAAAATTTGACGGTTCGCACCCCTGTTGCAACAAACGCAACCGCCGAGCGTAGCGAGGCTTGGCCCAACCGAAGGGCGGGAGGGTGCTTTATATCGCTTGGGAGTGTTTGGCTGCCGTCGTGTGGTAGGCGTCCAGTTCGCAGGCGATGATGCGGGTCAGGTGGAAGCCCTCGGGGAGGATGGTCAGAACTTCGCCGTCGAATTTGGTGAAATTCGGGTATTCGGAAGCAATTCGGTGCAGATCGGGACACAGGGTTTCGGCTACACTGCCAAATTCAGCCGTTAGGGCAGGGACGTTTACGGCGAATTCACACATCAGCATCTCGATTGCGCGCGCGCGCAGTTGGTCATCGGGCGACATGGCGATGCCGCGGGTGGCGGACCATCCGCCCTCGTTTATTTCTTTGGCGTAGGCATTCGTGGTCGCGCGGTTTTGCACATACCCTTGCGGGAATCGCGAGATTGACGAGGCGCCAAGCCCCACCAGCGCTGTGCACACATCGTCGGTATAGCCTTGGAAGTTGCGACGCAGCCGGCCCTCGGCGGCCGCGATGGCCAGTGAATCGCCAGGTTTGGCGAAGTGGTCGATGCCAATGGGGACGTATCCGGCGGCCTTCAGGGCGGCATATGCCTGATTGAACATGTTGAAGCGATCCATCGGGCCGGGCAGCGCATCCTCGGGGATCATTTTCTGGCGTTTGGCCATCCACGGGACGTGGGCGTAGCCGAACAGGGCGATGCGGTCAGGGTTCAGCTCGATCACTTTCGCGACCGTTTTCCCCAGTGCCTCGGCGTCTTGATGGGGCAGCCCATAGACGATATCGAGGTTGATCGAGTTGACGCCCCGCGCCCGCAGACCTTCAACGATGTCCCGTGTGGTCTCGAAGCTTTGCTCGCGGCCAATCGCTTTCTGGACCTTTTCGTTAAAATCCTGCACGCCGATGCTGGCGCGGTTCATGCCGTTGCGAACGAGCGCGTCGAGTTTGTCGCCGTTGACCGCAGCGGGGTCAATCTCGACCGAGAATTCCCAGTCAGGATCAATCGGGGCCAGTTCGCGCAGCCATTCCATCAATAAATCTATGTGTTTGGGGTGCAAAATGGTTGGGGATCCACCACCCCAGTGCAGGCGTGCGATTGTTACACCGTCGGGAATGGTGCGCGCGAGTTTGGCGATTTCGACTTTGAGGATGTCCAGATATGCCTCCACCGGAGTCATGGATTTCACACCTTGGGTGCGGCAAGCGCAGAACCAGCAGAGGCGTTCGCAGAACGGAATGTGGACGTAAATCGACAACTTTGAACCCGTTGCCAAAGATTTCACCCAGCCATCGAACGAACCTGCGGCAACACCTTCGTGGAATTGCGGGGCGGTCGGGTAGCTGGTGTAGCGCGGCACGTTTCGTGAAAACAGGCCCGCTTCCGTTAATTGCGTTATTTTTTCCATGTGGCCAGATAGCCGCAGCCGTGTCGTTCTGACCTTGATCGAGATCAAGCAAATAGGCTAAAAGAGGTGAACCTTTCGGAGTAGCCCGCTTATTATGAAGCACGCCCCTTTAATTGCACAAAACCATATGCGTTGCGCGGACTGCCCGATTCGCCATAAAGCCGTGTGCGCGTATTGCGAACCGCCTGAATTGGCGAAGCTGGATGCGATCAAGTCTTATAAAACATATCGGGCTGGCGAAACGATAGTCTGGGCCGGTCAGGAAGTCGAAGTTCTGGGGTCCGTCGTATCCGGAGTGGCGACGTTGTCGCGTACGTTGCCGGACGGCAGGCGGCAGATGGTTGGATTGCTATTACCATCGGATTTTGTCGGGCGGCCGGGGCGCAAGCTGGCGCCTTACGATGTGGTCGCGGCCAATGAAGTGATGATTTGCCAATTCCTGAAGCCGGATTTCGAGAAACTTGTGTCCAATACCCCGGCGCTTGAACGTCGTCTTCTGGATATGACACTGGACGAACTTGATGCCGCGCGCGAATGGATGTTGTTGTTGGGGCGCAAAACAGCGCGGGAAAAGCTCGCCAGTTTGCTGGTTATCATTGCCCGCAGGGAGGCCGCACTGAACGGCACGGAGATTGGTGACGGCTTGCGGTTTGCGCTGCCACTAACGCGTGAAGCCATGTCGGATTACCTCGGATTGACGATTGAAACCGTTAGCCGGCAGATCTCGGCGCTTAAAAAATCCGGAGTAATTATTCTGGAAGATGCGCGCCATATTCGGGTGCCGGATTACATCGCTTTGCTGGACGAAGCGGGTGATGATTCTGACGGCGGCTATATTTCCTGAGTTTTAGCTCGGTTTAAGCCGCACAGCCCTGTTTATTTTCCGCAAACTTGGACGTGACAGGTGAAGACACATAGAAATTCCGAATTCAACAGTCATTTGCCGTAATTAGACGGCAAAAATTGATCTAGGTCAAAGTTTACCCCCCTCAAAAAGTGCAAACCACATGGTAACGAAAAGACGGGAGCAGTGTGTCTGCGTTCCGCGCAATGAATGAGGGTTATATGTGGAACGGTATTAAGGTGATCGTATACGGGCTGTTAGTGCTCGGCGCTGCGATGGCTGCAAATTTCGGGCGTGATCTGGCGTTTCAGGTTCATGCTATTATCGTGGCATCAGTTGCGGGATATCTGTTGATCAAGGCAATTGCCGCGATTGGTGACAAGCCTAAGCCCAAAGAGACAGGGTATATGGATGATGTGATCCGTTGGGGCGTTATCGCGACGATATTCTGGGGTTTGGCAGGGTTTTCGGTGGGCGCGTGGATCGCGTTCGAGCTGGCCTTCCCCGACCTCAACTTCGGCGTTTCCTATATAACATTCGGGCGTCTTCGCCCTGTGCACACCTCGGCGGTGATTTTCGCCTTTTGTGGTAACGCTTTGATTTCAACCTCGTTCTATGTGGTCCAGCGGACAACGGCGGCACGGCTTTTCGGTGGAGGTCTGGCGAAATTCGTGTTCTGGGGTTACCAGTTGTTCATCGTTCTGGCCGCGACAGGCTACCTTATGGGGGCCACGCAATCCAAAGAATACGCCGAGCCTGAATGGTATGTGGACATCTGGCTGACCATCGTCTGGGTCGCCTATCTGGTTGTCTTCCTTGGTACGCTCTACAAACGTAAAGAACCCCATATCTATGTGGCCAACTGGTTCTATCTGGCGTTTATCATTACTATTGCGATGCTGCATGTCGTCAACAATCTGGCGGTTCCGGTGTCGTTCCTCGGGTCTAAATCCGTGCAGTTATTTTCGGGTGTGCAGGATGCGATGGTCCAGTGGTGGTATGGCCATAACGCGGTTGGGTTCTTCCTGACGGCGGGTTTCCTTGGCATGATGTACTACTTTGTGCCCAAGCAGGCTAACCGTCCGATCTATTCCTATAAACTGTCGATCATCCACTTCTGGGCGATTATCTT
>CAKZNY010000280.1 GCA_937132145.1 uncultured Paracoccaceae bacterium
GTCTGCCTGAGGTTATATATTCGAACAATTCGCGCGCCGAGCTGGCTTCGAATAGCTGTACCAACGTGATTTCGCTTTGCGCAAATACCGTAGTTGTTAGTACCGCCAATTCGTCGGTCGTTTGCATGGCTTGCAAAGCATCCCCGCCAATTACGACGACACCGCCGGGGAATGCCCTTGCTGGTGGCTGGTTTCTGGCAATTATCAGTAATGTGCGGCCATCCGGGAAGGCGCGGGACTGAAATAGTTCGCGGGCGACGTCGGCGCGGGGCTCTCGGCATATGTCTACGTTAAGAGCTGCCACCATGTCTGTTCCCAGTTTTCGCGCGCTTTCTGGGCCGGTCATGTTAACCGCTTGGCTTCGCAACAGTGACGGTGTGACATAGAAAACTACGACAAGTGTTGCCATGATGAAAGCAAGAAAAACCCAGCGTAACCAAGGGGTTCGACGCTGTATGGACTCCGCAGCACTGGAGACTTGCGCGATCGCCTCGACCATCTCGGCATCGTCAATTTCGAGGGTTTCGAAACCTTCGGTATCGGGGGTATATACAGCCTTGGCACCATCCAAAGTCAGGCGGGAAGTTGCCGCCATGGCCCAATGACACAGCGGGTTTTCATCCATATCCGACAGCACCAATGTGGCGTTCCCGAACGATACAACAACCTCGCGAGCAGGCTCGTCGGGGCTTTCTCGCCATTGGCCCAAGGCCTCAAGGCGGATGTATTTATCTATGGCTGTCATTCAATAAAGGCCTGTAAATTTCCCCACTCATACGGGTAATAACGCGTGTTTGGCAATGCTACTGCGGAAGTTTATAGCCTTGTTTGCGAAGTATTTTTCGAAGCTCCAGTTTCGATATTTTGCCAGTGGCCGTGTGTGGCAGCTCGTCCATAAAAATCACATCGTCGGGGACTTGCCATTTGGCAAAACTCTTGCCGACGAGGTCGAGAATATCTTGCGGATCAGGCTTTTTGTCGGGCATGGCGACGATGACAAGGATGGGACGTTCGCCCCATTTGGGGTGGGCGATACCAATTGCGGCGGCTTCGGCTACGTCCGCGTGGGCGACTGCGGCATTTTCCAGCGAGATCGACGAAATCCACTCGCCACCAGATTTAATCACGTCTTTGGAGCGGTCGGTGATGCGGACATAGCCGTTTTCATCAATCGTGGCGACGTCACCAGTGTCGAACCAGCCGTCTTTATCGACGGCGTCTGTGTCCTGTTTCAAATACCGTTGCACCACTGCGGCGCCTTTTGCCCAGAGTTTGCCGGGGGTCTTGTCATCCCATGGCAGCTCGATGCCCGCGTCGTCGGTAATTCTTAGGTCAACCGTAAAGGGCGGGTGGCCTGTCGTGCTTTGAGCATCGAGACGGCCGGGGCCGTCGAGCGCCGTTACCTCGGGTTTGAAAGTGCAAATTGTACCGAGCGGGGACATTTCCGTCATTCCCCATGCATGCAAAACCTGTACGCCATAATCGTTCTGGAATGTCTCGATCACGGCGCGCGGGCAGGATGCGCCACCGATTATTACACGCTCCAATGTCGGGAGCGTCAGGTTGTTGTTTTGCAAATGTTGCAGCATCAACATCCAGATAGTCGGGACGGCGGCGGTAAACGTGACGCCAAATTCGAGCATCTCGTAAAGGGCTTCGGATGACATGTCGCGCCCCGGCATGACCATGCTGCAACCCACCATCGGAGCGGTGTATCCGATGGACCATCCGTTGGCGTGAAACAAGGGAACCACAGGCATTACCGTGTCATTCGAGGACAAGCCCAACATATCGGGGACGGAGCTAGCCATAGCATGCAAAGTGTTCGATCTGTGGGTGTAAACCACGCCTTTTGGGGCGCCAGTTGTTCCAGAAGTGTAACAAATTCCGCAAGGGGCGGTTTCCTCTACCTCTACCCAATCGAAGTTTCCGTCCTGTTTTTCGAGTAATTCTTCATAGCACAACAAATCAGGGATCGAGCTTTCCGGCATGTGGTCTCGGTCCGTCATAACGATGACTTTTTCAACGGTTTCCAACCTTTCCCAGATGTTTTCGATAATCGGGATTAGGTCGAAATCTATCATAAGGAAACGGTCTTCGGCGTGGTTGATGATGTAGACAATCTGATCCGCGAATAAGCGCGGGTTTAGTGTGTGGTTCACAGCACCCGCACCGGGAATGCCGTACCAGACCTCGAAATGTCGGGCGGTATTCCAGGCCATAACACCGATGACGTCGCCGGTCTGGATACCCAATGATATTAGCACTTGCGACAGTTTTTTGGCTTGGCGGTGGACGTTTGACCAGTTGGTTTGTGTGATCGGGCCTTCAACAGAGCGGCTGATGATTTTGCGGTTTGGGTGATATTTCGCGGCGTGATCTAGGATTTTGCCCACTGTAAGGGGAAATTCCTGCATAACTACTGTCATTTACATGGCTCCTGCGGTGCTTTTGGAAAACTACACGAAAGACTAGCATCGGTTTTACGTTTGGGGAAGCTATTCCCCACATGTGTTTGAGGGAATGCATTGCCTTAGTGCTGTTGAATTAGTTCCACTAACATGAAGTGCAATCTGCCGCGCTCCAGGGACGATTCCATCGTTTGCGAGTATTTCAGATTCGCCTTCACCTTCACCCATTATGTCGGGACGGTGCGGACGGCGACTAAATGGTCATTTTGGTGCCAATATTCATTATGTATATGAAATGAGCGCGATTTTAGCCAGAAATGTGGTGTTATTGTATACTGATGTTCGATTACTACATTATTATTTATGCTACTTTAGCATGGAAACGGCAATATACGCTAGGATTCCGAGTGTTATTTAGACCTGCGGTGGGCTGAAATAATATAAAGTTTAATATTAAACCACTATTGAAAAAACCTTTGTTTAAGTTGTGACAGCCATGATGTTGTGGTCATTGGTAAGACAAACGACGATGGGATGGGATGGCCCGAGGCCGGCAATCTGCATTAATTTCGGGTGCACGTAGCGAAACGAAGCGGCCCCGCCAGATTTCTCTGACAGGGCCGCGAACCGTTACGATAAAGCAGATATTAGGCGGTTACCTGTGCTTTTTCGATATCTTTTTTGACTTTCAAAGCGGTGACAGAAAGATCAGTGTCTTTTGCCTTAGCCATGAATGCGTCCAGACCACCACGGTGATCAACAGTACGCAAAGTCGATGCCGCAATGCGGAATTTGAACGAGCGCCCCAGTACTTCGGAAGCAAGGGTCACGTTATTCAGATTCGGCAAGAAACGCCGACGAGTTCTATTTTTAGCGTGGCTGACGTTGTTGCCAGTCATAACGCCTTTGCCAGTTAGCTCACAAACACGAGACATGTTGATGTCCTTTTATATGGGGTGCCACCCGTTCGGGGCACCGTAATTCGAAGCGTTTCTTTATGCCGGACAGGCGCGGGGGTCAAGGGATTCGGCGTGGTTATTTTGCAAACAGTGCCAGAACAAGCATTATGACGATATTTACGCGCTGTCGCATGACTAATACCGCCTTTCACGGCGAAATTAAGCGCATCACAAATGAAGGACTTTGATAGGGGGCAATCTTGCCATATGTTCATGCTCTGTGAAAGAGCCAACGGGTTAAGATGATGTTTAAGATTGTTTATATAGCGATGTATGTGGTAATTCTGGCCGCTTTTAGTCCAACGATTATCTTGGCCCAGAGCTTCGATTATCGTTTCGACGTTCGCTTGGGCTTTGTCAAAATCGGCGAGATGCGAGTGGTGGCGAAGAATGATGGGAACAGTTATTCGGCGGCGACTGCTCTCACTACGACTGGCCTTGTGGGGGCTATTTACAACGTTCGGTACGATCA
>CAKZNY010000281.1 GCA_937132145.1 uncultured Paracoccaceae bacterium
ACACTCCCAGAAACCTTAAAAAGGTAACGGAAACGGTATGAAAAACGCCTTAACTGCTTACATCGGCGGAGCGATTTTTGACGGACACACATGGAACAGCCAGTCTGAGTTGATTATCGAGGAAAAGCATGTAAGCCGTATAGTGCCAGACACCAACCTTCCGGATACCTATGAAATAGTGCGCCTAAATGGTGGAATTATCACGGCCGGTTTTGTTGATCTTCAAGTCAACGGCGGAGGGGGCGTGATGCTTAACAACACGCCAACCGTCGATACAATTCGCACCATCTGCGAAGCCCACCTACAATTTGGAACGACCTCTCTTCTACCAACATTGATCACCGCGGATCGGGAAAAAACCAATGCCGCAATCGTCGCTGTAAAAGACGCAATCGCCAGCAACGTCGGCGGTGTTATCGGGATACACCTTGAGGGACCGCATCTGTCTGTCGCCCGCAAAGGCGCACATAATCCGGACCTCATACGCAAAATGGAAACGGGCGACTGTGAACAGTTAGTCAAGCTTGCCCACGACCTGCCAAACCTGTTTCTAACTGTCGCCCCCGAAGCTGTAACGCTGACCCAAATAGCTTCCCTCAACAATGCTGGAGCGATTGTTTCATTAGGCCACAGCGATGCAGACTATGAAACCGTTCAGGCGGCCGTACAGGCTGGCGCAAGCTGCATCACGCACCTGTTCAATGCCATGAGTCCGTTAACGAACCGAGCCCCCGGAATGGTTGGCGCTGCGCTAGATATTGAACTATTGTCTGCCGGATTAATCGCTGATGGCATTCACGTAAATCCCGCCGCCATTCGAATTGCTGTGCGTGCAAAACACGGGCAAGGCCACGTATTTCTGGTCACGGACGCGATGGCAACCATTGGCACAGATATGAACGAATTTAACATGGACGGACGGACAATTTTGCGCCGGAACAACCGCCTTACACTGCCGGACGGAACGCTTGCAGGGGCGGACCTAAATATGATTTCTGCGGTACGGTTTATGGTGAACGAAATTCATATAGATATTGGTGAGGCTTTGCGGATGGCATCACTGTACCCTGCACAAATACTTAACCGCGACGCAGAAATCGGTAGCTTATCGACGGGCACGTGCGCTGATTTCATACATCTCGACCAAGATTTGCAAATTCACGATGTATGGCGCGGCAATGAGCGCTTAAAATGATCATTTGAACTGACCGGATAACCCCAAAAGAGGTTATCATGTGGCATATCCCTTTCTGAAAAAGTAACCCACCATCTCAATTATAGAAATTAAGACAATGGGTTACATATCAGCTAAGGTAGTTATCTGGATCAGATCCTAATATCCGATATCAGCCCATGCCACCGAAACACAGGTATTTGCTTTCTACATATTCCAGAATGCCCTCGCGGCTACCTTCACGGCCAAGGCCACTTTACTTGATGCCGCCAAACGGCGCGACCTCGGTGAAAATGATGCCTTCGTTGATGCCGATCATGCCGGTTTCAATTGCTTCAGCCACACGCCAGATACGGCGAATGTTCTCGCTGTAGAAATATGCCGACAGGCCGAATTCGGTATCATTGGCCAGCGCGACGCCTTCTTCTTCGGTTTCGAAGCGGAATAGCGGTGCGAGCGGGCCAAACGTTTCTTCGCCCGCCACCAGCATCTCGGGCGTGGCATCGCCAATCACGGTTGGCTCGTAGAATGTGCCCCCTCGGGCGTGAGGTTTACCACCGGTCAGCAGAGTCCCGCCCTTGGCGAGCGCATCCGCAACGTGCTTTTCAACTTTGGCCAGCGCTCTGGCGTTGATTAGCGGGCCTTGCGATGCACCCTCTTCGATACCCGGCGCCACTTTCAGCGCTTTAACGGCTTCAACCAGTTTGGCGGCGAAAGCATCGTA